>JBNKGK010000306.1:0-4259 GCA_050289785.1 Kordiimonas sp. | reverse complement strand
GTCTCCCATTTGGTACACGCCGTGAGCCATATGTGAGGATGAAGGGAGGAGTGATATAATGATGCCCATAGGGGAGCAGCGCAGCGATTAAAAATGATTGCTGCCATGAAAGAAATTCGAGGCCGATGAGTCTCTGTAAGGTGGCCGGGCTCCGGAAAACAGGCATCAGCTCTGTATTATGTGTGAATAGTGAGGAAAACAAATGACAAACACCTCTTTTAAAGGGGCCCTTGCCGGGCTGAAGGTTCTGGATTTTGGCCATTATTACGCTGGGCCATTGGCGGCCATGCTGCTTGCTGATCAGGGCGCCGATGTTGTGCATGTCACAGCGCCGGGCAAAAAAGAATTACCAGAGCAGCAATACCGCCTGTTCAACCGTAATAAAAAACTGCTGGAGCTGGACCTGAAATCAGTGGAGGGCAAAGCGCAGGCTCTGGCCCTTATTAAAAGCGCAGATGTGCTGATTGAAAATTTCAGGCCCGGTGTGATGAAAAGGCTGGGGCTGGATTATGCCAGCGTGAAACAGGTTAATCCCGGCCTTGTTTATCTCTCCCTGCCGGGTTTTGCTTCTACAGATGAAGAGCGGCGCCATATTCAGGCGTGGGAAGGTGTTGTGGGGGCGGCTGCAGGCATTTTCACCCATGCCAGCAAAATTCGTCAGAAACTGGGCTATGACCCTGTGTATAGCTGGGTGCCGCAATGCTCTATTTACGCGGGTTATAACGGTGTGCTCGGGGTGATGGCTGCCCTTGTTGCGAGGGAAGAGCATGGCCACGGCACGGTGATCGAAGTGCCGCTAGCCGAAGCTGGTGTGCTGGGGCATATCCTTGAGATATGGAACTGGAACAAACCCCTTGATAAACCGGCTGAACTGCCCGCTGTTTTTGATCCGCTTAGGTATAAGGCGGGCGATAGCGAGGCGGTGCAGATGGAGAAGCTGGCTGAAGCGCACCTTTATGTGTGGTACAGCCCCATTGGCTCCTATTACCCTTGTGCGGATGGTCGGATAATCTTCATTTATAATCTGTATCCTAATCCGGGCCGCTATGCGCGCCGTGTGGTGCAGGCTATGGGCATAGAGCGACAGCTCAAGGAAGAGGGTTTTGTCTGCACCACGCCGTGGGAAATGGATCTGCCGAATAATATCAGCGCGGGCCAGTCACTAAGCCCTGAGCGGATGCACCGTCTGCGCCAGATTATGGCCGATGTGCTGAAAACAAAACCGGCGCTCGAATGGGAAGATATTTTTGCTGAGGCACAGGTGGCGGCCACCGTGATCCGTACACGGGAAGAATGGCTTGCCGTTCTGCCCATGCTGGATTCTGGCGTGTTCACCAAAATGGGGTCGGGTGAGAAAGAGCTGACTTTGCCAGGCCGTGTGGCCGATATGTCTGGCCCCGGTGATACGCTAAACGAGAGTGAGTTCAGGGAACCAGAGCCTGCCAGCTTTGAAAGTGCGCAAGTGCTTTTTGATGATAAGAGTGTGTTCAAGAAGCCGAAAGAAGGCCATGGCTCGCAAAACAAAGGCGACCTCCTGAAGGGCCTTAAGGTGCTGGAGCTGACGAATATGGTGGCGGGGCCATTGGCTGGTGTGTTCCTGGCGGAATATGGCGCAGAGATTATTAAGACAGACTCACCTGAGTCTCCGGGTCCGGCTGCAGCTGCGCGTGGTGAGTTTCTGCAGCATGGCAAACTCAGCCTTTTAAATGACATGACGACCGCTCCGGGGCGGAAAGTTTTTGAAAAGCTGGTCTCTCAGGTGGATTTGGTGATCCATAATGTGCTGGATGATACGGCCAAACGGCTTGGGGTGGCGCATGATCAACTGACAGAGATTAACCCCAATGTGGTGAGTGCACAGATATCCTCTTTCGGCGGGGAAAAACGCGGCTATTGGGAACTGAGGCCAGGGTTCGATAATCTGGTGCAGGCGTCAACTGGCCTGATGGCGCAGTTTGGCACGCTTGAATGCCCGCAGGATCATGGCGGAATTGCCAGCAGTGATATCCCCGGCGGGATGATGCTGGCCTTTTCCAGTCTTCTTGGCCTCTATCAGCAGCGTAAAACCGGTTATGCCGGTGAAGGCCGCAGCTCATTGGCGCGGGTATGCAGCTATTACCAGCTTCCTTTCATGATCGCCGATAGTGCCGGCAAATCAGATTGGGGGGAGCCGGGTGGCCAGTTCGCTGTGGGCGAAAGCTTTTATCAGCGGCTTTATAAGTGTGCCGATGGCTGGCTCTATGTAGGTGCCAAGGAGGCAGAGGCGGGCAAGCTCGCTGAAATCGTGACAGGCTCTCAGAGCGTCACCGAGGCAGATATTGAAGCAGCTATGAAAGTACACCCATGTGCACACTGGCAGGAAAGGCTGGTCGCAGCAGATATTGGCTGCCACAAAACACTGACCCTTCAGGAGATGTATCAGGCGCGCAGGCGTGATGTGTATGAAGCGGAGGAAGTGGCAGAAACGGCGACAGCCTCCACAGAGTTTCTGCACTGGCCGCAGCATCCTTACGGCGTACCTGTCACCTTGCTTGCGCCGAGTTATGTGCGTGTGGGCGAACAGCAATCCTGGCACAGGTTACACACAGGCCCGCGTATGGGCGAGCATACTGTTCAGATTCTCTCTGAACTTGGTTATACCGATGATGAGATCAGGGAACTGATCAACATCCGTGTTGCCCATGAATATTTTCCGGCTTTTGGTGGCAAGGATGTTTTCTATTTCCAGCCCCCCGCCCCAATAACAGAAATGAAAAAGGCCGCAGAGTAACGAAACCTTTCTTATAAATCCTCTTTAGGGGATATATAATAGCCAGCGGAATGCATAAAGTAATTCTGAAATAAAAGACAGCAGGAGACCAGAATGAAAACAGGGAAGTCTATCATTGCAGTGCTATCGGTGCTGATGATCAGTAGCGTGGGGCAGGCATCGTGTAAGGGTTTGCAGAAGCTGCAGCTGGCAGAGGCTGACATCACGGAAACCAAGACAATATCGGCGGGCATGTACACTGGGCCGAAGGATGAATTCAGCCTATGGCACCGTTTTGGTAATGCTGTGGCAGAAAAAGTACCAGACTTTTGCCTTGTGCGTGGTGTGGCCCGCCCTACCCCAAAATCTGAGATAAATTTTGAGGTCTGGTTACCGAAGCCGGAAGTTTGGGATGGCCGTTATTATCAGGTCGGTAACGGTGCGGATAGTGGCTATATAGATTACCGGGCTTTGGCCTCAGGTCTTCGGCGGGGGTATGCCGTGGCCAACACAGATGATGGCAGGCTCAAGGTTGAAGATTATGAGTGGTGGGCCAGGACACCAGAAAAAGCGGTGGATCATGTTTGGCGTGGTCAGAAGGTTACCTCTGATGCCGCCAGGGAGATTGTCAAAGCCTATTATGGTCAGCCTGCCAAGCGGCACTATTACACGGATTGGCAGAGGGGGCTCACCATCGCCCGCTTTTTCCCTCAGGAGTGGGACGGCATTTTCATTGGTACGCCGGTTCCCCCCAAGGGATATACAGCAGGGTTTATAGCAGGGCAGATTTTTGCCGCTCAGGGCTGGTATGCGAAACCGGAAGATCGATTGACACTTGCTGAGCTAACCCTGATGCAGAAAACGGCTTTTGCTCATTGCACGGCTGATGCGCATGTGGCTGGGGGTGTAGCGTCAGACCCGCGGTTTTGCAAATATGATCCGGCTATTCTTTTGTGTGAGGGTGAGAAAACAGATGAGTGTCTGACAGCGGGACAAGTGAAGGCCGCTCAGCGCCTTTATGACGGCCCTGTAAACCCCCGCACGGGTGAGCAGATATATCCTGGCTTTGCGCCCACAATGGAGGCAGAGCCGGGGTTGGTTGGGGGCTGGCTCGGCTGGCTCGTTGGATCAGAAGGGAAACCACCTTCTGCAGAGGGCTTTAATATAAAGGTGGTTAAGGGTGTGCTGGAAGAGCCGGACATGGATATCAAAAACTTTGATTTTGATAGGGATTATGCCCGCCTTGAAAAAGCATTTAGCGTTGCCCCAATGGGTGGTGGTAAGCTTGAGAACCTGTCAGCGCTTAAAAAAGCTGGTACTAAACTCATGATCTTTGCTGGTTGGGGTGATGAAGTTTTCCCCGCTGAATGGGTAACGGAGTATTATGATCGGGTAACGGCCCGTTTCGGCGGTGCGAAAGAAGTGCAATCTTTTTTCCGCCTGTTCATGGCACCTGGCAAATTGCACGCGGGGGATGGTCCCGGTGGCAACTCTGTGGGGCAGAATCTGA
>JBNKGK010000305.1:0-4260 GCA_050289785.1 Kordiimonas sp. | reverse complement strand
CAGATTGACTGGCCGCTACCAAATGTTTGTCAGCTTCTTTCGGACGTTTCAGCTTGAGGGCAGCCCGTGCTGCCCAGAAGTGGCCTGCAGGCAAAAGCCACTCACTGGCGCGCTCGGCTTCGCTTACCAGTTTAAAATGGGTGTATGCTTTTTCCAAATTGCCTTGTCGCCAATGAGCCAAGCCAGCAATCCAGTCATTTGTCGGTGCAATTTGTCGAGCCAGGTTTCCACCCAAATCGCCAAGGATAACAGCTTTTTCGTCATCACCTTTATAGTAATAACTGGCGGCAATGCGAGCCAGAGCCTCCGCCTTTTCATGAGGCGCCAAAAGCCCCCTAGTGTCCATAGCCCAATATCGTTTTTCTGCTCTTTCGGGTGTGCCGCGCCTGACATAGCGGCGTACATTGGCGTTGAAACGGCGCACAGCTTTTGCTTCGAGACGGTTGCGGTGAGGGACAGGCGGTTTAGGGTCTGCAGATTGGCCTGTAACACCGGGGTAGCGGGTTTCTGCCGGACGCTGCGGTGCTCTGGCGCTGCCCTGCCTGCGTCTGGCAAGGTTATAGACACGCCAAGCGTTTGGATGATCATTATACACTTTTAGCCAGCCGGAAAGTTCGCTGAATTTGCTACGGTAGCCCTTAGGGTGCATATAACGCTGAAACCAGACATGGCCCATTAAAACAGGGTCTTCCAGCTGTTTGATCAGCTTATCTGCCCTGTTCCATTTGGCATCTTCCTGCAGCTCAAAAATGCGGATATAGCGGTTGCGGTCTTTTTTGCTCAAAATAGTAGGGAGACTGTTTTCCTCTCGTGAAGGGCGGCTTCTGTCACTTTCCTCTGCATGGTTTGGTGTTGAAATGAGGAAAATAGAAAAAACACAAATGAGGCAAAAGCTTTTGATCATGATTGACCCAATTTCTCCCGAGCAGATAACAAATCACGCCATGCCGCTCCTTTTAGGTGGGGTTGGCGCAACAGATAGGCTGGGTGATAAATGGGGAGTGCGGCAAAACTATGGTTGCCGGTGGTTACATCTCGCCATTTGCCGCGTAGGCGGGTGATGCCTTCTTCGGTTTCCAGAATGGCTTTTGCAGAAACGCCACCAACCAGTAGCACGACCTTCGGGGCAGCCAGTTCAATATGCCTGCGGATGAAAGGCAGGCACATGGTGACAACTGCCTGATCCGGTGTTCTGTTGCCCAGTGGCCGCCATGGTACAATATTTGAAATATAGGCATTTTGGGTTCTATCGAAACCTGCTGCATCCAGCATTTTATCCAGCAGTTGCCCAGACACACCAACAAAAGGTTTGCCTAGCCTGTCCTCGTCTGCTCCTGGGGCCTCGCCCACCAACATCAGCTCACTGCCCGCGACACCATCAGCGAAGACAGTGTTTTTGGCAGAAGCCTTCAGAACACCACCATTGAAGTTTTTCATCGCCTCTTCAAGTTCTGCAAGGCTGGTACAAGCTGTGGCAGTTTTTTGCGCTTCTGCTTCCCCTGCGCCCAGTGGTGCCTGAGCGGGCTTTGCTGCCACGGGGCGTGGGGCTGGCGCTATATTTTTATTCGGTAATGTCGCTTGGGCACCATGTTCAGCTTGTGTTGCCGCCGTGGCTTGTGAAATAGTATGTCTTAAGTCAGCCTGAGCGGGTTTAGGGGCCGGTGCAAATCTGTTTTCAGTGATGTCGCCAACGGCCTCATCAGCGCCCATGGCTACATACCATGCAAGCAGGGCCTGTGGATTATAGGGCTGTTGAGACTGTGGTGACATAATATGCTTGATGTATCCAGTTTCTGACGTTGATTCGTCTACTATATAGACTGCTCAGAAATATTTGCAGCAAAATTTGGAAATTGACGTTACGTCACACAAGCGTAAATTTTTCAGGGATGGATGGAGGCCTGAACATATTTGACCTTTTCCTGGTACTCAGGCATAAAAAATATATATCAGGATATATAATGCTGGCCAAAGTGTCAGTTTTGTTTATGTTTTGCTAAGTGGTACAAAAGTTCAAAAATCTCATTGAAGTGGATGGAGCGATAGATGGAACGGGAATTCATGGAATTTGATGTTGTGATTGTTGGCGGTGGCCCTGCGGGTCTGTCTGCTGCTATCCGTCTCATGCAAGTGGCTCAGGAAAAAGACCAGGAACTTATGGTCTGTGTTATTGAGAAGGGCTCAGAAATTGGTGCTCATATTCTCTCTGGTGCGGTCGTTGATCCTATTGCCTTGAATGAGCTGATCCCTGATTGGAAAGAAAAGGGAGCACCTCTTAATGTTCCTGTGACAGATAATCAGCATTGGGTGTTAAGCGAGAGCGGAAAATCATCTTTGCCGCATTTCATGATGCCGCCGCTGATGTCGAATGATGGTATGTATACTCTGTCTCTTGGTAACTTGTGTCGCTGGCTTGCTGAGCAGGCAGAAGCCCTGGGGGTGGAAATCTATCCAGGCTTTGCCGGGGCTGAAGTGCTTTATCATGAGGATGGTCGCGTGAAGGGCGTGGCCACTGGTGATATGGGGGTTAGTAGCACTGGTGAGCATAAAGACAGCTACACACCAGGCATGGAACTGCACGCTAAGTACACGCTGTTTGCGGAGGGCTGTCGTGGCTCACTTTCCAAGCAATTGGAAGCCCAGTTTAACCTGAGAGAGAATTGCCAGTTCCAGACCTATGGTATCGATATTAAAGAGCTATGGGATATTGATCCGGCCAAGCATAAGCCTGGTACAGTGATTCATACACAGGGCTGGCCGCTCGAGGACACAGCGGGTGGTGGTTTTATCTATCATCAGGAAAATAATCAGGTGGCGATTGGCTTTGTTGTGACCCTTGATTATGAAAACCCGTATCTTTCACCATTTGATGAGATGCAGCGCTTCAAAAATCATCCTGCGGTTCGTGAGATACTGGAAGGGGGAAGGCGCGTGGCCTACGGTGCCCGTGCCATTAATGAAGGTGGCTTGCAATCTGTGCCCAAGCTGTATTTCCCCGGCGGGGCCTTGATCGGCTGTGCGGCGGGCTTTGTGAATGTGCCGCGGATCAAGGGCAGCCATAATGCCATGAAGTCCGGCATGTTGGCTGCAGAAGCGGCCTTTGATGCAATCATGGCTGGTTCTGAAGGTGAGGCGGAGTTAGCCTCCTACGAAGAGGCTTTCAAAACCAGCTGGATTTATCAAGACCTGCACAAGGTGCGCAATGCACGGCCTGCGCTTTCCAAATTTGGCCTGAAGCTGGGCACGCTTTACGCGGGTTTTGATATGTGGCTGAATAATGTGGGGCTTGGCTTCCTTGTGCCATGGACTTTCAAGCATGTTCATAAAGATAATGAAGCTACAAAAAAGGCCAAAAACTGCCAGCCTATCAACTATCCCAAACCAGATGGTGTGATCACATTTGACAAGCTTTCCTCTGTGTTCCTCTCCAACACAAACCATGAAGAAGACCAGCCTTGTCATTTGACACTAAAGGATGATACGGTGCCCGTGAGAATCAATCTTGCGGAATATAGTGGGCCTGAGCAGAGATTCTGTCCGGCGGGGGTATATGAATTTGTAGGGGAAGGGGAGAAGACCTTACAGATCAATTCTCAAAACTGTGTTCATTGCAAAACATGTGATATTAAAGATATTACGCAGAATATAAACTGGGTGGTGCCTGAAGGTGGCGGAGGGCCGAATTACCCTAATATGTAATAAATATAAAGAGTTGCGGATTTAACGCAGGGATGAAAAATGTTTGTAAGATAGTGGTGGCGTGCATGGCAGTTGCGGCATGCTCTGGCCAAGTTACCAGACGCGCACCTGTCACGACACCACTATATAGCGTTTTCCAGAAAGAAGACGTTGATAAAAGTGTTTATGCGCCATTCCTGGCCGCAACTCTGGCGCAGCATGATGATAAGCACGCCAGGGCAGCAATCTATTATTTAGAAGCCCTACAAGCTGACCCAAGCAGCCGCTTCGTGGCTGACAGGGCTTTCTTTCAGCTCCTCTATTCTGGCCGAATGAAAGAGGCAGCCTCTCTCTCTGTTCAGATTGTGAACCTCTCCACTGAGCACCAGGAAGATGACCTTATCAGGCTGATGCACGTGCTTGAGGCTTATAAGAGAGAGGATTGGGAAGAGGTCAGGAATCGCCTTGATCGACACAAGGATACTGGATTTGGCTTTTTGGTTGCTCCTGTGCTTCGGGCGTGGAGCTATGCCGCTGAAGATAAGGTAGAGCCTGCAAAAGAGGCCTTACAGCCTTTGCTGA
>JBNKGK010000304.1:0-4281 GCA_050289785.1 Kordiimonas sp. | reverse complement strand
TTCATCGGGCCTTTGATATAATCCACATCCACCCTGCTGTTTGGCTCCAGTGTTACGCGGGACGTGAATTTTTCCCGGAACATTTTGAAGCCGATAATGACATCGGCATCAAACTGCGCAGGCTTTTGGTTATAAACGCGCGCGCCAACACACCAGGGTAAAAACTTGGGGTAATTGCCCACATCCGCCACCAGCTTAAAAAGCTGCTCGTCTGAATAGGGCAAAAGCTTTTGTTCTGTGAACTTCAGCAAAGTTTTGGGTCGCCTGACTTAGGATTTAGCCTGAGCCGCCAAACGTGCATTCCGCGCCGCCTGCAACTTCTGGAAATCATCCCCCGCGTGATAGCTGGAGCGCGTGAGCGGTGTGGCTGAAACCAGCAGAAACCCCTTGCCCTTTGCCATGCGCTCATAGGCCTTGAACTCATCAGGCGTGACAAAACGGTCAAGCTTTGCATGGCGTGGTGTCGGCTGCAGATATTGGCCAATGGTCATGAAATCAATATCCGCCATGCGCATATCATCCATCACCTGGCTCACTTCCATACGGTCTTCACCTAGGCCAACCATAATGCCCGATTTGGTGAAGATGGATGGATTTACCTTTTTCACAGTCTCTAACAGGCGCAGCGAGTGATAATAGCGCGCACCGGGGCGAATTTTCGGGTAGTTCCGCGGCACGGTTTCCAGATTATGATTGAATACATCGGGCTGAGCCTCAGCCACCATTTCAATGGCTCCAGGTTTGTTCCTGAAGTCTGGTGTGAGAATCTCAATCGTCGTGCCGGGGCTGGTTTTCCTGATCTCCTTAATCACCTTCACGAACTGCATCGCACCACCATCTGGCAGGTCATCCCTGTCTACAGAGGTGATCACAATATGATTAAGGCCCATAGAGGCACAAGCTTCTGCCGTATGCAAAGGCTCGAGCGGATCAACCGCCATAGGGCGGCCGGTTTTGACATTACAAAAAGCGCAAGCACGGGTGCAGGTGTCGCCCAAAATCATAATAGTGGCATGTTTTTTCTGCCAGCATTCACCGATATTGGGGCAAGCTGCTTCCTCACACACTGTGTGAAGCTTCAGATCCCGCATCATTTTGCGGGTTTCACCATATTCCTTGCTGGTTGGCGCTTTCACGCGAATCCAGCTTGGTTTACGCTGGTAAGGGCTTTTCTGTATTTCTTCGGCCATAATCAATCCAACTCTTCACACCATATGCCGGGGCTTAAAAGTGTATCGCCCTGCCATAAGCATCCAGCACACTTTCATGCATCATCTCAGAAAGTGTAGGATGCGGGAAGACAGTATGTATCAGTTCTGCCTCGGTTGTTTCAAGGGTTCTTGCAACAGCATAGCCCTGAATAAGTTCTGTTACCTCTGCCCCAATCATATGCGCACCGAGAAGCTCACCTGTTTTTTTATCAAAAACCGTTTTGATAAAGCCTTCTGGCTCCCCAAGCGCTATAGCCTTGCCGTTGCCAATAAACGGAAACTTGCCCACCCGCACGTCATAGCCTGCTTCTTTGGCTTTGGCTTCAGTCATGCCCACTGAGGCCACCTGCGGCCTGCAATAGGTGCAGCCGGGAATATTGCCCTTATCCATGGGGTGCAGACCTTTCAGGCCTGCTATTTTTTCAACAGCGATAATGCCTTCGTGGGATGCCTTATGCGCCAGCCACGGCGCACCCGCCACATCACCAATAGCCCACAGGCCTTTCACACCTGTTTCACCCCATTCATTTGTGACGATATGGCCTTTTTCCACTTTCACACCAGCCTCTTCAAGGCCAAGCCCCTCCACATTGCCAGTGATTCCAATGGCAAGGATCACACGGTCCACCGTGATCTCCTGCTTTTTGCCTTTTTGCTCCACCGTACAGGTGACACTCTCTTTCGCTTTATCCAGCTTGGTCACTGAGGCCTCTGTGAGGATATTCATTCCCTGCTTTTTAAAGGCTTTTGCAGCGAAAGCGGAAACATCCGCATCTTCCACAGGCAGAACACGGTCCATCATTTCAACAACCGTTACCTCTGCGCCTAGCTCGTTATAGAAGCTGGCGAATTCAATACCGATCGCGCCAGAGCCAATCACCAACAGGCTTTTTGGCATCACATCCGGTGTCATGGCATGTTTGTAGCTCCACACCAGCTTGCCATCTGCCTGTAGGTGCGGCAGTTCACGCGCCCGCGCACCTGTTGCAATGATAATATCCCTGGCAGAATAATCGGCCTTCTTGCCATCTTTATCTGTCACGGCAATCTTGCCCGCACCAGCCAGCTTGGCCTCGCCTTCGATATGCACAACCTTGTTCTTTTTAAACAGGCTTTTGATACCGCCGCTTAATTGCCCGGCCACCCCGCGGCTGCGCTTGATAATGGCGTCTATATCAAAATCCACCTTGTCAATTTTCAGGCCGAAATCAGCGGCGTTTTTGGCAAGGTGATACACTTCGGCAGAGCGCAGCAGTGCCTTGGTAGGGATACAGCCCCAATTCAGGCAGATGCCGCCCAAATGCTCGCGTTCCACACACGCCACTTTGAGGCCAAGCTGAGAAGCCCGAACAGCCGCAACATAACCACCAGGGCCGCCACCAATAACAATAAGATCAAATGTATCTGTCATGTCTTACCTCATACCATCATCGTGACAGGGGCTTCGATATAGCCCTTGAACGCGGCCAAAAACTCTGCGCCAACAGCGCCGTCAATGGCCCTGTGGTCACAAGAAAGCGTGCAGCTCATTACTGTGGCGGGCACAATGATACCGTCTTTCACCACAGGCCGCTGTTCGCCAGCCCCTATGGCCATGATCGCCCCTTGCGGTGGGTTAATGACAGCGTCAAAGGCTTTAATGCCAAACATGCCGAGGTTAGAAACTGAGAAAGTACCACCAGCATAGTCCTCTGGTGCCAGCTTGCCCACTTTGGCCTTGCCTGCCAGCTCTTTCATTTCTTCTGAGATAGCAGCCAGGCCTTTTGAACAGGCACCGCGTATCACTGGCGTGATCAAGCCCCCTTCAATGGCTACTGCCACGGAAACATCCGCGCGCTCAAACCAGTACATTTTATCCCCGGCATATTGCACGTTGGCGGCAGGTACCTTCTTCAGCGCCATGCCCACGGCCTTGATGATGAAATCATTCACAGAAAGCTTGATGCCATCACTTTCAAGCGCTGCATTGGCTTCCTTACGCACAGAGAGCAACTTATCCAGTTCACAATCTATCGTGAGATAGAAATGAGGTACCTGCTGCTTGGATTCGCTCAGGCGGCGCGCAATGGTTTTGCGCATGTTGGACAGCGGATTTTCCTGATACGGTGCATCGAGTGGAGCTGCCGCCACTGCTGGCTGCGCGGCTATTGCAGGCTTCACGTCAGCAGCCTCCACATCTTTTTTGACAATGCGGCCATAGGGGCCAGAGCCTTTGATTGACGCCAGATCAAGCCCTTTATCTTTGGCGATACGCCGCGCCAGAGGGGAGGCCTTTACCCGGCTCCCACTGTCACTAGCTGCAGTCTTCACATTTGTCTGTGTCACTGCGTCTGTTATCTGGCCATTCACCGGTGTTGGAATAGCCTCCACCTCCGGCTGCGGTGTCTCTTTCACCTCCGGCTTGTCGCTTACTTCAATAGAAGCAACATCTTCGCCCTCTTCCGCCAGCACAGCGATAATCTGCCCCACCGGCACATCATCTGTGCCTTCAGAAACCAGTATTTTCGCGACCGTGCCATCATCAATGGATTCCACCTCCATCGTAGCTTTATCTGTTTCGATTTCAGCGATCACATCGCCAGAGGATACACTATCCCCCTCTTTTACCAGCCATTTGGCCAACGTGCCTTTTTCCATGGTAGGGGAAAGGGCGGGCATAAAAATTTCAATAGACATGCTTTTGTCCCCTATTCCACATAACAAACGGCTTTCACCGCTTTGATGATGTTTTCAGCTTTCACAACGGCTGCCTTTTCAAGGTTATTGGCATAAGGCAGGGGCACATCCACGCTGTTCACCCGTGTCACCGGGGCATCCAGCCAATCAAAAGCCTTTTCCATCAACTGGGCAGACACATCACTGGCGACAGAGCATTGCGGCCAGCCTTCTTCCGCTACCACACAGCGATTGGTTTTCTTCACACTTTCGATCACTGTTTCGATATCGAGCGGACGAATGGTACGAAGATCTATCACCTCCGCGTCGATGCCCTCATTCGCCAGCTCTTCTGCCGCTTTCAGCGCCTGACCAACAGTAATGGAATAAGACACGATGGTAACATCCGCCCCCT
>JBNKGK010000303.1:0-4310 GCA_050289785.1 Kordiimonas sp. | reverse complement strand
AAAACCCCATAAGACAGACTTAGGCCGCATATTCAAAAGGGGCCGCCGCCATGAAGAAAAATGAGAGGGGGTACCATCCCTGTGACAATCGTATACGGAAAGGCCGACATCATAATGGTTGGCCATAATGGCATTTCCCTCTTCAAGGCCAGGCCCCATCATGTCCACTAGTCCAATATCATTGTGCGCGCCCTCCACCGGATGTGTGTTACCATAGGCCATATAGGTGTATGTGGGCACAATGAAAGCCAGTTTTGCCTGAGGCTGGTTCTTCGGCGCGGCCACAAAAAAGGGAATATAATCCTCATAGAGATTGGATTTCAAAACGGCATAACCTGGCAACCGTAAGCGCAGCGCATAAATGCCACTTGGCAAATCCCCCGGTATGGTAACAGCCAGATTGGTGTACCAGCCGCAATCATAAAGATCATCATCATGGAAATGAATGGCGTTATATTCTGCCGGCGCGTGGGGCCACTCCAATGTTTTCCCTGTCCATTCATGCCCCTTCACGGCTCGCAGCGGCAGGTTATGCGTGTGGCCATGAAGCTGATTTACTGAACTATCATAAATGTCTGCTGTACCAATGCCCTGGCTGAAATCCCAGTGTGCAATCATCTTGTCAGTTAAGGCGGAAAGTTCATGGCCACAGAGAAAGGCATCAACATCCCCTTCATCCGCAAAACCAGAATAGAGCGCTGGCCCTTCCAGACGCCCGTTAAAGCAACAGGTCGGTATGATAGTATCAGACACACTCAGCCCGCCATAGGCTGCAGCCATCATATAAGGTGTTTCAAATGAAGCCCCGGCGCGCGGAACAGGAAAAGTAACCTCGGCCTTCTCTACGCTCGGGAAGGGGCTGCCTATTGGCTTGGTCATCAGGTCAGCTTTCCCATCCGACAACGAGACACGGACCACAGCCCGCTGCCATTTTCCGTTTTTCACTCGCGGAGTTTGCCGCACAATGAAAGCCGCACCAGCCTCTGTTTTCCATTCAAACGCAAGGCAGGCATTTTCATCAATATGAAGTGCCCAGCCAAGGCCTGAAACTTCATCCCACTGTCCACAAATATGCTGTCTGCCTGCTTCTGGTAACGTTGGCATAAACGTGACACAAAGAGTGAACTCATCCCCGAAATTCAGCTTGTCAGTCTCTTTAACAATGATGCAGGAGCCCTGATGGATCGCCTGTGGCTCCACCATATAATGCCCGTTGATAACAGAGGCTAATTCTTCCTCTTTGAACTCATTTTGCCCTGAATATATATCGCCATTGATAAGGCGCACCAACTGAACCTCACACTCGGCTTCTGCCTCAGCGCTGATCTTAAACTCGAGCGTGTCATCTGGCCGAACAGTTAGTCGATCACTATAGCCCATAATTTTTTTACGACATGGTGTGTTGTCACTCATGACAAGCTGCTCCTTCCCGGCAAATCGGTAGCCATGCGGCCTCCCGCTGTCATTTAAACTTCAAGTGCCTGATATAAAAACGGTTATGTCTTGTATTTTTCTCCAATGAATACAGAGAAATTATTCTCTCCACGCTTCCACACGAGAAGCAAAATCAGGCTCGTAAATGTAATCAGGGTCTAATCGCACCTGATGGTCCAATTGAACGGCATCCACCCCTACCAGAATTCTCCACTGCTTCTTGCGAACTCCCTCCAGAATAATAGTTGCAGCTTCCATAGCCGTGGTAATCCCGCTATCTGAAAATGCCTTACTGACTTTTTGCGCTTCTTCCTCTGTCATTTGCCCCAAATGCTTTTGAGACCCTGCAATGAGATCAGTGCTAACTCTACCAGGAAAAACAACGGAAGCCTTAACATTGGGTGCATTCTGGCGAAGGTCAGAAACCAGCGCCTCCGTGAATCCTCTAACAGCAAATTTCGATGTGCTGTAGGCCCCCTGTAGAGCCCATAATCCCGTGACACTGCTGATATTCACAATGTGGCTTTCTTCCGCTTCCATTAAGAGAGGAAGAAAAGTGCGGGTACAGTAATACACACCGAACCAGTTGATATTGAATATTTTTTCCCATTGGTTGCGTGGAGCAGTAACAAAACTATCACTGCCGGTAATCCCTGCATTGTTGATCAGCAGGTCAATATGATCCGCAGAATGCTCTCTGCAAACAACTTCACAAAAATCAAGAACTTGTGCTTCTTCAGATACATCAACAATATGTGTGCTTATGCGTACATTGTTAGCTGATTTCAGCTTGCACAAACGCTCAGTCTCAGCCAGTTTTTCTGCAGAAGTAGCGCAAAGTGCCAAGTGGCAACCTTCCTTAGCCAACTGGATAGCAAGTTCCCGACCAATACCAGAACTGCCACCGGTAATTACAGCTAGCTTACCTCTGAACTCTTCCATAAAATTATTCTCCCTTTCTCACATTGAGCTCCCGCCGTCACATATTCAGCGCCTGATACACCTGCTCTCGTATCTCCAAACCTAAATTCAACTGCCCTGATTTCAGAATAACCTGTGTCAGAACAAGGCCTATCACCTGCTTTTCTGGATCAATCCAGAACTCCGTATTGGCCCAGCCACCCCAGCTATATTGCCCGCAGCCACCCGGAACACCGGCCAGTTCGGGGTCGATCACCAACATGCCACCAAAGCCTTGCCCCAATCCCCCTCGGGCCAAAAAAGAATGCCCGAGCGAACTTAAAGGCGTTGAACCAAATTCTTTCCCAAGCTGATTGGCCATCATAAGCTGCGCTGTTTCCGGCTTTAAAATGCGCACGCCATCCAGCTCTCCCTTATTCAGCAGCATCTGGCAAAACCGCATATAATCCTCCGCCGTGCTCACCAGCCCGGTGCCCCCGCAAATCAGGCTGGGTTCACGTAGGTAGCTTCCTCCATAACCCTTTTCATCCGCACGCTTTAATCCTTCTGAACCCTCAGAAACATAAAGCCCGGCCAGCCGGTGCGCTTTATGGGTCGGCACGGCAAAATCAGTGTCCTGCATTCCCAAAGGGTCCAATATTTCTTTCTGCAAAAACGTGGCAAAGGGCTGCCCTGAAACCACTTCCACCACGCGGGATAAAACCGTTATCGCCTCGCTATAGTGCCACTCGGTTCCCGGCTGGGCGATCAGGGGTGCCGAGGCCAGGTTTCTCACATGTTCAGCGAGGGTCAGGCCGGACAGTCTATCCAGGTCTTCATGGCTGATATGTTTGTAATACTGTGCAATCGCGGGATCATCAATTTCGTTAATATAGGTAAGGCCAGCTGTATGTGTCAGCAGGTTCCAGATGGTGATCTGCCGGTTTGCAGGTTCCAGCCGCCCCCGCCTATAAACATTCATCTGTTTAAATTCAGGCAGATAAAAAGCGAGTTCTCTATCCAGTGATAGTTCGCCCTTCTCATACAAAATCATCGCCGCCACAGTGGCAATGGGTTTTGTCATGGAATAGAGGCGAAACAGCGTGTCAGCACTTATTTTCTTCCCGGTTTCCAAATCTGCATAGCCATAGGCCTCTGCGTGGATAATTTTGCCTGACTGCACGATGGCTGTCATAGCGCACGGCACAACACCCTGATCAACATAGCCTCGTACCAGCGCGGAAATACTGGCTGTTTGGTGAGAAACACTTTCCCTTTTCAAGGTCATCTCATTCAGGGCCATCTCAACAATGCTCCACATTTGGTTTTTGGGAAACATCCATCGAAGGGCCTTGAGATACTGTCGCATCCTTTTTAAGGGCTACGGCAGCTCTAAAAAGATAATAAGCAGCCAGAGGCGAAACAAAAGAAGCTATTGTCATGGCCATGCGCAGACCTTCCGCGCCGCCTGCCTCAGCCCCGAATATATCACTTAGAACGCCAACAAACTGTGGCCCCAGGCCCATACCGACCAAATTTGTGAAGAATAAACTAATCGCCACAGAAACCGCCCGAACGTTGGCGGGCACCAGGCCCTGCATCAACGACATAACAGGCCCATAGAAAAACAGGTTCAATATGCTGATCGGCGTGGAAAACAGCAAAGCAACCAACGGGTCAGATACGTGCAACAACCCCCAATACAAAGGAAACAAAAGAGCAATACCCACCGCTATAACAAGAAGCTGCCTATAGCCTTTACCAGAAGAATAGCGGTCAATCAGATAGCCTCCCAAAAATGTGCTAAATGCTCCACTAGCGGCAGCAATACCTAGCCAAAGCCCGATTTTCGCCGTACCCAAACCATGAGCTCGGACGTAAAATGTCACTGTCCATTGTCCCAAGCCGAGGCTGACAAAGGTTAAAAGCGTCAGGGCAATAACCAGATAGCGCAGAGGCAGGTTCTGCCACATCAT
>JBNKGK010000302.1:0-4336 GCA_050289785.1 Kordiimonas sp. | reverse complement strand
AAAGCCCACATAAGTGGCATAGCCTGCACTGGTGGCCTTGCGGCAGTTGGGACAGTGACAATGCGCCACCCATAAGGGCTTACCACCCATCTCTGCCTTTGTTTCACCGCACAGGCATGAACCGCTATATTTTGGCTCCTTAGTCATCTGCTACCGCTCACATCGATACTGCCTACAAAAGGGCTTCTATGTGCCCTCTGATACTCTCAGGCTTATCATTAGGGGCAAAGCGTTTCACGACCTCCCCTGAGCGGTCAATCAGAAACTTAGTGAAATTCCATTTAATGGCCTGTGTACCCATAATCCCCGGTTTGACAGCTTTTAGATATTTATAGAGGGGTGCTACCTCATCGCCGTTCACATCAATCTTGGCAAACATTGGGAAACTGACACCATAATTAACCTGGCAAAACTCACCAATTTCATCATTTGTGCCTGGGTCCTGCGATCCAAACTGATTACAAGGAAAGCCCAAAATAACCAGCCCTTGTTCCTGCAAATCCTGGTATAATTTCTCCAGGCCTTCAAATTGAGGCGTAAAGCCACATTTAGAGGCAGTATTTACCACCAGAATGACCTTGCCTTTATAGGCAGAAAGAGCCTCACCTTTCCCATTCAGACGGGTACAGGTAAAATCATATATGGATGTCATGCAGTCCCCCATTAGCTCCTTCAGCTGGTAATCCACGCCTCCAGAGCTTCACTATCCTTTGCAGCAAAACCAAGCCTGTATTCATCTTCTTTTTGCCAGACAGGCCTTTTAATCAACGCGACATGCTCCAGCATCAAGGCACTTGCAGAAGCCTCATCAACGCTGGCTGTATCAGCTACGGGCAATTTGCGCCATGTAGTGCCGCGCCTGTTCAGCACAGCCTCCCAGCCAAGAGCATTCACAAAAGCAGACAATTGTTCAGTGCTCAATCCATCAGCCCGAAAGTCATGAAACTGATAGACTACACCTTTTTCATCCAGCCATTTACGAGCCTTTTTCACAGTGTCACAATTTTTAATACCAAATAATGTAAGCATTTTCTTCCTAAAGTTTTATAATTCACTCAAAAAAGACATCTAATCAGCATCCAGTATAAGATCAGTGATCTTCAACTACGGGTAGTTCGTCCGCTGTCATTTCTACCGAAGCCACTGCTGGTGGATCAATATGAATAAGAATTTCGGTATCCGGAAACCGCTCGCCGAGTGTAGCTTCTACTTCGTCGGCAATAAAGTGGGCGCGTTCAACGGTCATATTTCCATCCACCTCAATATGCATCTGGATAAACCTGTCACGCCCTGCTGAACGAGTTTTCAGTTCATGCAGGCCCAGCACGTCAGGACTTTCGAGCACAATATTAAAAATTGTCTCCCGTTCTTCATCCGTGAACTCTTTATCCATGAGCATATCAATAGCGGGTCCGGCCACATCATAGGCCCCCTTCACGATATAACAGGCTATCATTGCACCCAATATACCATCAGCTCTGTCCATACCTGTAGCGGCCGCCATTGCAGCAAGCACAACTGACAGATTTAAAAGCAAATCACCTTTATAATGGAGGTGGTCCCCCGCGATGGCGATAGAACCAGTTTTTTTGACAACATAGGCCTGAAACGCCACCAAAAGCAGAGACAAGACAATAGCCACAATTGAGACAATGATGACAAGATTAGTATGACTTACTGTCTCCGGCTTCCATATTCTGTCTGCGGATTCCAGCAATAGAAAAACCGCTGATCCTGTCATGATGGCTGCCTGAAACAGACCGGCCAAGGCCTCTGCCTTACCATGCCCGAAACGATGGTCATCATCCGGGGGTAACAAAGCCGTTCTGACAGCAAAAAGTGTCACCAGCGACGCCAGCATATCCAGAGTAGAATCAGCCAGAGAGCCCAACATTGAAACAGACCCAGAAAGCCACCAGGCAACACCCTTAACACAAACAAGCGTCGCAGCAACACTAACGGATGCCCGCGTTGCCCATTTCATTAATTGCCCAGCTTGGTCCTTGGTCATTTTGTTCTGCAGCCCGTTACGCTTAATCTTAATTTTTGTAGAATGCCTTTATGGCACAAAACAAAATACCCCGCCACAAGGGCGGGGTATTTAAGTACTCAAAACAATGGTACTCGGAACAAATCTTGGATACTCAGTACATAAACTTTAGTGCAAGCGGCCTTCCACTGAATTTACAGCCTTGTCTACCAATTCACCGCCAGCTTTACCCTTCATGGCATCAGCCAACACTTCTGTTGCAGCGGCAATAGCCACATCAACAGCAGCAGCCTTAACCTGCTTCACAGCAGCAGCTTCAGCCTGGGTGATTTTTTCTTCTGCCGCACGTGTACGGCGCTCAATTAAAGCCTTGATATCTGCCTTGGCTTCTTTCGCCATGATCTTGGCGTCTTCCTGAGCCTGAGCCAGAATATCCGCAGCTTCTTTTTCTGCGTCACGCTGTCTGGCCCGATAATCAGCCAGAAGCTTTTCTGTCTCTTCTTTCAGGCTTTTCGCTTCATTGATCTGTGTTTTAATAGATGCAGTACGCTCATCGAGCATGGCTGCAATCTTTTTATGCGCACCAGACCAGATAACACCACCAACGAAAACTGTAAAAGACCCAGCCACCCAGAAGGTTGGATCCAGGAGAAATGATTCACCAGATGACATCTTATGCTCCCTTCACACCGGCTAAGGCTGATTTAACAGCTTTTCCAACAGCAGCGTCTGCGCCTTCAACACCGGCAAGCTTGGCAACAATGTCACCAGCAACTTCTGTAGCGATAGCATCAACACCAGCAAGCGCTTCAGCTTTTGCTTTGGCGATCTGAGCTTCCGCTTCAGCGGCTTTCTTGCCCAGCTCCGCGTCCAGCTCAGACTGAGCCTTAGCGATATCAGCCTGAACAGCTTCCTTCGCTTCCGCGATCGCCTTCTGAGCTTTCTGTCGAGCCTCAGCAACAGCAGTTTCATAAGCAGCTTTTACTTCTTCTGCTTCTTTCTTGCGTTGCTCGGCGGTATGCAAATCACTGGCGATCTGTTCTTCACGCTCTTCCAGAACCTTCGTCACTCGAGGCAAAACACCGCGAGAAACAACCAGGAACAGAATGATGAAGGTCAGAAAGAACCAGATGATCTGCTCTTCAAAGGTCGCAAAGTTCAGCTGTGGCAAGCCACCCTGCTGTTCCTGTGCAACTTCTGTATGAGCTTCTGACATCATGTGCCTCTGTGGCTATGGTTCAAACTCGGCTCTCTCATCAAGAGCCCTGCTTTTGCATCACACGAACACAAAAGCAGAAGTAGAAAGCCTTTGAACAATCTGGCGTGACCCATTGAAGGAAGCACGCCGATGTTCAGGCCAGTTCCCTGATAAGCTGTTCTTATGAGAACAGGATCAGGAACGCGATAACCAGTGCGAACAGACCAGTCGCCTCTGTCAGCGCGAAGCCGATCAGAAGGTTGGTAAACTGCTTCGGAGCAGCAGATGGGTTGCGCAGCGCACCAGAAAGGTAGCTACCGAAAATGTTACCAAGACCAATACCAATGCCAGCCAGTGCAAGTGTTGCAATACCAGCGCCAAGCATTTTTGCAGCTTCAACTTCCATGTTCAATTCCTTCTCTGTAACTAGGCAGTAAGTTGATTATTTAATAAATTTCTCGACCGATATCTTAGTGTGAAGGATGCATCGCATCATTCAGGTAGATACAAGTCAGGATCGTGAAAACATAGGCCTGCAGGCAAGCCACCAGTATTTCCAACCCTGTTAGCAGCACATTCACTGTAAAGGGCAGAACTGCACCAATCGTACCTGCAACACCAATGGCGCTGAGGCTGATAATAAAACCGGCAAAAACTTTCATCATGATGTGACCTGCAAGCATGTTAGCAAACAGACGCACTGAAAGGCTGATCGGCCGTGTGCAGTAGGAAATAATCTCAATCGCCACTATGAGCGGCAGCAGCCATAGTGGCACGCCAGAAGGGGCAAATAATTTCAGGTAACCTGCGCCATTTTTGATAAACCCGATAATGGTAACGCCGACAAAGACCAGAAGGGCCATCGCGAAGTTTACAGCAATATGGCTTGTTACAGTGAAGCTGTATGGCAGCATACCAGCCAGGTTAAGGCCAAGAATAAAAACAAAGAGCGTGAAGACAAATGGGAAATATTTCTTCCCTTCACGCCCAACATTGTCCCGCACCATACCGGCGATAAACTCATAGGTCAGTTCAACCATTGACTGCCAGCGACCTGGAACCAGGGATGCCCTGCTCGCTCCACCAACCAGAAAGAAGGTCAGGAACGTAATAACAAGAACCATCCAGAGGGAACTATTGGTGAAAGA
>JBNKGK010000301.1:0-4344 GCA_050289785.1 Kordiimonas sp. | reverse complement strand
ACAGACCGTCGCAGGACAGGAGCGAACAGCGACTGTCACAAACCCGGCCCTTGGGCAAGTAACAAAACAGGTGTCTTTAGCGGGCGAGGCTCAGGTGAAAGAAGCTATTGCTGTCGCTGCCAAAGCTTTTCCTGCGTGGCGGGATACGCCCCCACTGAAACGCGCCAGAATTATGTTCCGCTACAAAGAGCTGTTAGACAGAAATATCGAGCGCCTAGCTGCACTTATTTCCGAAGAACATGGCAAAGTAATTGATGATGCCATGGGGGAAGTGCAACGTGGCATTGAAGTGGTGGAATATGCCTGTGCCGCCCCTGAGCTTTTAAAAGGGGAACATGCCCGCAATGTAGGGCCGGCCATTGATTCATGGTCAGAGTTTCAGCCTCTGGGTGTTGTGGCAGGCATTACACCCTTTAACTTCCCCGCCATGGTGCCCATGTGGATGTTTCCGATGGCGTTGGTCTGCGGTAACACTTTTATTCTGAAACCCTCAGAGAAGGATCCAAGCGCCAGTTTGCTCCTTGCGGAGCTATTAAGCGAGGCTGGTCTGCCTGCAGGCGTCTTTAATGTTGTTAACGGTGATAAGGAAGCTGTGGATACCCTGTTAAATGCTGAAGAAGTTCAGGCTCTGAGCTTTGTGGGGTCAACACCAATTGCGGAATATATCTACAGCACCGGCACGGCAAAAGGCAAACGCGTGCAGGCACTGGGCGGTGCCAAGAACCATGCTGTTATCATGCCTGATGCTGATCTGGATAATGCGGTCAATGCGCTTATGGGCGCGGCTTATGGGTCCTGTGGTGAGCGCTGTATGGCTATTTCCGTTGCTGTTTGTGTGGGTGACGAAGTGGCAGATACCATTGTGTCCAAGCTTCAGCAAGAGATTGCGGGCATGAAAGTGGGGCCTGGCTCAGATACCACGAACCATATGGGGCCGCTCATCACAGCAGAGCACCGCCAAAAGGTGCTAAGCTATGTTGACCTTGGTGTGAAAGAAGGGGCCACTCTGGTAGCGGATGGCCGCGGTTTTCAGGTGGCGGGGCATGAGGATGGTTTTTTCATGGGGGCCTGTTTGTTCGACCATGTAAAACCTTCCATGAAAATCTATACAGATGAGATTTTTGGGCCTGTACTTTGTGTTGTGCGTGTAGGCAGCCAGGAAGAAGCCATGCAGCTAATAAACGGGCATGAGTTTGGTAATGGTACCTGTATTTTTACGCGGGATGGGGAAGCCGCCCGTTATTTCACTGACCATATTCAGGTCGGCATGGTTGGGGTGAATGTGCCTCTGCCTGTGCCTGTTGCTATTCACAGCTTTGGCGGGTGGAAACGCTCCCTTTTTGGTGATCTTTACGCCTACGGACCAGATAGTGTGCGCTTCTATACCCGGCGGAAAACGATCACCCAACGGTGGCCTTCCGGCGGGGTGCGCGAGAAAGCGCAATTCTCCTTCCCGAGTTAAGGTCGTAGAGGCTGAGCTTTTGGCTTGCCGGGGAGCGGAGCCCTTTAAATTGGGCGGGAATACCCCAAGGGGGAAGCAAGTGGGGTTTCCCCTTAAACTGCGGCCACTGCAATTAGGGCATATGTAAATGGGAAGAATATAGATATGAAAATTTTATTTACAGAGAAGGTGCCCTGCGAGGCAGAGGCCTATGTCATCTTCACTTTTGAAGAGGAGCCTTTTGCTTGCAGAACATCTATAGGCAGGCAGATGGAAGCCCAACTGACCCAAGTTGAAAAAGCAGGTAAGTTCAAGGGCCGGGCAGGGCAGTGTTTGGTTTTTTCTTCTCCCCTTGGCGTGGAAACCGAGACTGTACTCTTATTTGGTCTTGGTGAACGGGGAAATATATCCAGCTTACACCAGCAGATTTTGGGAGGTAAACTCGCCAAAGAGCTGGCCAGATTGGAAATAAAGGCGGCAACCCTTCTGATTGATGAACTGGATATAGAGAAACACCTTCGGGCCTCCTGGGCTGCAAGTCTTGTCAGTGGTATCAAATTACGCAGTTATCATTTTGAAAAATATAAATCAGAAACAGAATTGGGGACGGACGGTTCTGGCCTGGGGTGTGTGACGATTGCTACGACAGCAGCTAAGAAGGCCGAGGTTTTACTTGGCTCCCAAGGCGCTGTTGTGGACGGTACTTTGTTGGCGCGTGATCTGATGGCAGAGCCAGCGAATGTGCTATATCCGCAGAGTTATGCAGACCTCCTTCAAAACCTTGAGATTCCCGGCCTGGCAGTAGAGGTGTTGGGGGAGGATGAGATGGAAAGCCTCGCGATGAATACTCTTCTGTCTGTTGGTCGGGGCAGTGTGCGGGAGTCAAAACTGGTTATCCTGCAGTGGCAAGGTGATCGGCAAACAGTGGCCCCGGTTGCCCTGGTAGGGAAGGGCGTTACTTTTGATGCTGGGGGGCTATCCATCAAAACCTCTACGGCAATGGAAGAGATGAAATATGACATGGCAGGCTCTGCTACTGTGGTTGGTGTCATGACGGCCCTTGCCAAAAGAAAAGCCAAAGTGAATGCTGTCGGGGTTATAGGCCTTGTCGAAAACATGCCATCAGGTACAGCTATCAGACCTGGCGATGTCATTAAAAGCATGTCGGGTAAAACCATTGAAGTCCTGAACACGGATTGCGAAGGGCGCCTGGTGCTTGCTGATGTGCTCTGGTACACGCAGAACCGCTTTAAACCAATAGCCATGGTGAATTTGGCGACCCTTACTTATGCCGCGATGGCCGCCTTGGGCAGCGTGTATGCGGGCCTGTTTTCTAATGATGAAACGCTGGGCAAGCAATTGATTGAGGCCGGTGAGGCGACAGGGGAAATTCTCTGGCCACTGCCATTGCATGAAGAATATGCAGATCTGATTAAGTCTGATGTTGCAGATATCAAAAATTTGGGGGGACGCCCGGACAGTAGCATCGCGGCAGAGTTTCTGAAGCATTTTGTTGGCGAAGTGCCCTGGGCCCATCTGGATATTTGTGGAACCGCATGGAGCACGAAAGATAAGGATTTGTTTCCAAAAGGTCCCGTTGGATGGGGGGTTCGGATGCTAGACAAGTGGATTCGGGAGAATCATGAATTGTAGGCTTTGTATCATTGGTTTGCAGGGCCAGGTTTCGGGGGTGGGATTTTGTCATGTTGGCTCCTCCTTTTATTGTGATGGACAGCCAGATGGACGAAATTATTGAAGTATTGGAAAAAGCAATCAACATGAAAACGCGTCTTTGAAAAGGATTGAAGGCCGATTATTTCAGCGATAGGAGAAGCATTGATGTCAGTAAGAGCAAGGGATCTGGGCCTACCTTTTGACGGAGAAACAGGCACGTATAATGCCATAACTGACGTACCCGGTGTTGAAGTGGGTTTCACGACCCTTAGCGAGGGTGAGGGTGAAGCGGTTGTTGGACAAGGGCCTATCCGTACCGGAGTGACAGCTATTCTGCCGCGTGGACGGAAAGCAAAACCCAGTCCCATCTGGGCAGGTCATCATAATCTGAACGGCAACGGTGAGATGACTGGCACACACTGGATTAATGATGCGGGCTATTTTCTCTCCCCCATCTGTATTACCAACACCCACTCTGTCGGTATGGCCCATCATGCAACGGTAAAATGGATGGTGGAACAATATAAAGATTATTATCACCGCGAGCATCAGTTTGCCATGCCTGTGATTGCAGAAACGTATGATGGTATTCTGAACGATATCTGCGGTCTGCACGTGAAGGAAGAGCATGTTTTAAAGGCGCTGGATACAGCAAAAACCGGTGCTGTGGCTGAAGGCAATGTAGGCGGTGGTACAGGTATGATTGCCTATCATTTCAAGGCGGGTACGGGCACGTCCTCCCGCCGGGTCGAAATTGATGGGCAGGATTACACCGTTGGGGTGTTGGTGCAGGCTAATTTCGGTCAGAGACAGGATTTCATGGTGCTTGGAGTTCCGGTTGGCCAGGAAATATCAGAAAATCCCATGTCAGAGTTTCTGCGCCGACGCAAAGAGATGGGGTCCATTATTGTTGTTATTGGCACAGACCTTCCTTTAAGCCCGGTTCAACTCAAGCGGATCGCCAAGCGGGCCTCGCTCGGCCTGGCTCGTACAGGCGCTTATGGGGGCCATGGTTCGGGTGATATCTTCCTCGCGTTTTCCACGGGGAATGATTTGATGGATACAGCACCAAAATCAATTCGCCAGTTTGATGTGTTGAATGACGAGTTGCACATTGATGTCGTGTATCGTCAGGCCGTTCATGCTGTTGAGGAGGCTATTATTAATGCCGTTGTCGCGGGGCAAACACTGTCATCGGTAAAACCTGCTGGTTTTGATGTACAAGCCAT
>JBNKGK010000300.1:0-4385 GCA_050289785.1 Kordiimonas sp. | reverse complement strand
TTCACTGGCATAACAGTAACGGTCATCCATTTGCGCCATAGGTATTCATGGCAATGGCACTTGCGCCCAGAACAAGGACGGGAACGCCAACCATGGCAATGATCTTGCCTGTATTGCCTTGGCCTCCGCGTCTGCCCGGACGACCACGGCGACTGCCGCCATAGTTTGGTTTTCTCGATGATTTAGTGTTGCGACCTAACATGAGTCACTCTCCTATTGGTTTAAGGGATTGGGGATTTCTGCGAGATATCCGGCGTATGCCTGCTCAATCTTGGCGCAAGCTTCATGGTAAGCCTGCTCAAGACGCGCTATGGCGCTTTTGACATCCAGCGTTTCGGACTGTTTGGTGTCGGCATCATAGACAGGGGCAGGCATGTCCGGGATATCGATCAGAAGCGCATCAAACGCAGACCATTCGATTTCGGTAGCTTTTAAGCCTTCTGAAATTCGACCAAGGCTGCCATCAATACCGGATACAAGATCGCGGATACTCTGACGGGCGCTTTCTACTTTATGGTTATGGGCTGTGATACGCTTAACAAGATCAGCAATATCCGCATCCTGCGCTTCAAAATAACCATCGATGTCATCAAGGTGGTTTTGTGCAGAGTCCTTTGCATTCTCGTATGTATCCTCTGCCATATCGAGAAAACGGTCGTACACATCTTGTGTTGCGGTATTGACTTGGGTTTCAGCAGCTTTCCAAACCCGCGTATAGCCGGGCACAGAATCCTTGATACCCTTGTACCCTTCATAAATGGCAATCAAACCACCGATAAAACCGATGGTGAGAATGCCCACCGAATAATAATCATTGAAGGTGTCCCAAAAGCCCACAGTATCAAAGTTGAAGATACCGTGATGCTCACCTGTGGCTCGGACACGGGCGGCAGAAAAGTTCAGAACCCCCATAAGGGAAATCATGCCGCCAAGACCACACCATGCAGCGATGCGGATTAAACGATCACGGGTCCATGAGTAAGGGGCTTTCCAGCGGTAGCCGATAAACCGGGCTGGAAAGAAGCCAGTAGCAAGTCCGGCAAGAACATTAATTCCGGCAACAGACAGGCCGTATGTAATGGCAACCGGGGTATCCATCTTGCCATCTGCCAGCATCAGGCCAGCCGTCACCATTCCTTCCAGCAGAATACAGCCTTGCGATACCATGATGGTGTTCAGCACATTGGGCTTTTCAGCTTCATGGGTTATTCCGTGGTCCTCGATAAAGGCCCGGCAGGTTTCTGTTTTCTTGAGGCGGGCCAATACCATTCCCGCGATTGCCTCAGCGCCGTTTTCACCAACGACCTGTATTGTTTTGGTGGCGGCATCAAGGGCGGCGATAACGCCGCTAAGGGAACCACTGATTCTACGTGCTTTCACTGCATGTTTCTGGCTGGTGATTGCCTCGTGCTCTTTATTGAGCGGTTTGAGCACTTTCGTCATTTTGCGGTGTATGTACCGCTTCTCTGGTTCGCCAAATGGCATACTCATACTGTTGACCTCCTTGGTATCCTCCGCAAACGACAACGGGGCCGATTACGGAGGAGGTTTCAGGCAAAATTCCAGTGTTCGCGGAACCATGGTTCCAACGCAGTTTTGGTTTTAAAATTTAGTGAGGTTGTGGGGTTACGCTGCTGTCATAGGCGTTGCTCCACATTCTTCCATGCCGCAGAGCAGCTTGGCTTTATAGTTTGCCCGTGCAATTTGTTGGCACTTTGGGCAAATAAATTTTGTTTTACTTTTATCGGTTATTTGGGGCTTTGATTGGCTTTCAGCATTGCTGCGATTTTGATTTCCCTCTTGTTCGGAATTGCTGCCGTTACCGAACAGCACACCAACATCAGCCATCCATGGAAGCTCAAAGCCAGCACCAAGAATTTTATCCATTTCCCGGTCAAATGGCCCATCCGGAATGATGTAATGTGACATACCAGAGCCAACATCAGCGCCGCCCGGCAAGCCTGTTTTAGATGTTTGCAAGCCTACTGACTGCATCCAATCTCTATATTGGGCATTATGATAGTCGCGGGTTTTCTCTGACACCGTGCCTTTGTGAAATTGCACACTGTGGATCAATTCATGAACAATGAGCGATGCGCCGAATTTCAAATCTGCAAATGTAACGGAGTTTACGACCAGTGTTATTTGGTCAAGTAAGCGCCCATGATGGTCAGACCATATGGATTTAGCCGCAAAAGCGCCATATCCACGGGCAAAGGATTCAACCGTTACAATGCATTCAGGGGCAGCACCAAGCCTGTTACTGTTTGTATCAGTCAGGTAACGCGCCAGTACCCGATTGTTGAGCATATCAACCAGATCAGCAATGGCAGCGTTCAGTTGCTCGGATGGTGTTAGTGGTCTGATATCGGGATTTTCAGAGTACGCAAAATCCCCATCATCATTTTTTAAGGACGTGAAATTTTCAGAATTTTGAGGAGATGAAGGCTGTATAACATCTTCTCCCACTAAAGCGGGAAGCCTTGTTTTTGATGAGAGCAGATATGCCAAATTCATCTCCTACATACATGATACGACTCACTGTATGTAGGCAGATTACATATTGGGACCCAATATAATTGAATTCAGTCTCTTTCATATTTTTTAAGAATGTCCTGAATGGCTTCTGTTAGTACAGAACCTTGGGTACGGTCATCAAATGAAGACACGAGCTTATCAAATTCTTTTTTTAGCTCTCTGGAAACGCGACCACCAATCTTTGCATCCAAACGATTCTTTTCATCGCCGGGATCGCCCGATATCTCGCTTGATTTTCGGTAAGTTCTTCTTATTCGCGGTGTTCCACGTGCTGTTAAGTCTTCAGTTTCGTCCAAAATCAACCCAGATGAGATTATTATTCTATTTATTTCATCTATTGTAGCATTATTTTTCTTATTTTTACCAGTTTTAGTTGATTTCAATTTAAAGACGCGTTTGCCTTCTTTTTTCTCAACAACACATTCTTGATCATCAAGCAACTTCTTCACGGTACGCTTTAATTTACTTTCAGAATTTTTCAACTTTTTCTCTGACAAAACCGTTGTCCCTGCCAATGATGCTGTCCATATGGCTATCCCATATTCAATAACTGAGCAAGTTTGAAGATTTCGCGATTGTAATTGAACTTGCAGGGCAATCGGATGAAGATTACATCTGTTTCTGAGTGAGAGCCTTATAGAGGTAATTAGTGTCCCAGGCGATAGTTTTGCGTTTGACCTTAAGGCTTGCCTTGTCGTTGATGTTTTTAATGATATTGATTGCCATATGCCTGATTGCGGCGATATTTGCTGGCCCATTTTTTGTTCTGAGGCGCATGAGGTCATCATGGAAGACCACATCCATGACCCAGTGGAGGCGGTTTTCTATGTGCCAGTGAGCGCGGACAGCGGCTGCGAACTTTTCTGGGGATAGCTGGCAGGATGATAGGAAATATCGCCTCTGCATGCTTGTTTTCCCGTTTCGCTCCACCTCAGCTTCTACCATGGCAATCATGGCCAGGTCCTTAAAGTGCCACTCACCGGGGAACCGTCTGTCAGACGTTATCCAGCTTACGTCATGGCAAACAGTATGGCGGCGGATTTCAATGCGGCCATGGTCTCCTGTTGTGGTTTCATGCCGGAGGATGCCAGCAGCATCAGGGTCCGCAAAGAAACACTCTACCTCCCTGCACAAGGCTGGCCAATTGTCCTTCAGTGCCAGCAGGTAATCAGCCTTTCTGCCTCTAATGGCCTCGGCAATGTCCTTCTGGCAGCCCATGGCATCAATCGTGACCAGGGCTCCTGTCAGTTCCAGCTTTTCCAGCAACAGGGGAATAGCCGTGATCTCGTTTGACTTTTCCTCACAAGCCTGTTGCCCAAGCACCAGCCGCTGGCTCGAGGCCCAGGCAGAGACAAGGTGCAGGGGCCGTTTGCCTTTGCCCCGGTTATGCGCACGGCGGCTGGTTTACCATCGATGGCCACTATGTCCGGCTCATTCTTGCGCAGGCTCTGTACCCATGCAGTGAAACAAACTGCAAACTCATCCGCAGGCAGGGCATTCAAAACACCGTTCAGTGTGTCATGGGAAGGAATACCTGACTGAAAGGGCAAAAGGCGACGTAGAAAATCAAGCTTGCCCAGCGCCCAACGCTCCATTTCAACAAAATCATCCGCACCGGAAAGCGTGCCGCACAATACTATCAGCAGTATTTCTTCAAGCGGATAAATCGTCTTCCAATGCTGGCGTGGGTCTTCAAGGGCGGAAAAATGGTCAAGAAACGAGGCGCTCATTACATATACTCTTAAAACAAAAACACACCTGAATCACAAATCAACTCAAATGGAAATCCCATCCTTCATCCGATTGCCCTGATTGAACTTGCAATGGTTGTTGATTAGATTCTGTTT
>JBNKGK010000299.1:0-4425 GCA_050289785.1 Kordiimonas sp. | reverse complement strand
GGTGGCAGAATCAGATACCCCCTTCACGCTTCTCACGGCACTGTATTATGCCAAGCTTTTTGGTGTTGAACGGCATGTGGATATCTCTCCCCTGTTTGAAACAGCCGTTGGCCTTGAGCGCGGCGACAGGGTGATTGCTGAACTGCTCGATAACCCGCATTTTGTGAACTATATCAAGGCACAAGGGCGTTTCTGCCTGCAACTGGGTTTCTCTGATTCCGGTCGTTATATTGGCCAGCCCGCCGCCACACTGGCCATTGAACGCTTCAAGCTCAGGCTGGTGCGGTTATGGAAGAGCCGCAAGCTGGATAATGTGCAGCTTCTGTTTTTTGATACACATGGTGAATCCATTGGCCGCGGTGCGTACCCGGAAAGCCTGAAAAAGCGTTTCCTTTACACGCATCCGCCACGGGTGCGCGAGGCCTTGGCTACGCTTTCCCGGCCCGAGAAACACGAGGTCAGCTTCCAGGGCGGCGAAGGTTTCCTCTGGTTCTCATCAGAAAGCGCCGCCCTTGCTACACTAACTGATTTCCTGGAAGTACGTTTTGCCAGGCATGATGCTTCTGAGGACAGGCTCTATGAAGAAAAGGGCTGGGCGTTGGATTTCTTCCTCACGCTTGTTGAGTTTCAAAACAACCTGATTGAGGACAAAGGTTATGTAAGGCTGATTGATTCCATTGGTCGTAGCCTGCTTTACCCTACAGGCTCACGTTCTGTGAGCAGGCAAGGCGCAGGGGCCATTCATCAGCGGCTGGAACGTATCTCACAAATTCGGGCGATCCCAAACAATGCCGTGCTGCAACAATTTGGCTATATGGCAAATTCATGCGCGGGCCTTGGCACCGCTATCGCCCGATCATCTGATATGTTCAGCAAAAGCTATGCAGGGTCTGATAGGCTGAAGCTTGTTACTGGGCTTGCCATGAATGCACTCGCCCGCTCCGATATCGGGATCATGGAATCCTATGCAAGCCTCCTCAGCCCCGGTTACTGGCTGGACAGGGCCGACCATACGGACGACCCGGCAGCGCGTGATAAACTCCGCCGCCTTTCCCATCTGTTGGAGGGCGTGTTTGATAGCGACAGTATCAGCGCCTGCCTCCGCAAGCTGAGACATGACAAGGGCCTTCTGGATGATTGCCTGGATGATAATGTGGAAATCGAACCCGCCACGGCCCCAGTTGTCGGCAGCGAGATAGAAGCCCTGCATCATATTCGCCTTGGGCTCATCCAGTTTATTTTCATCAAGGCAATGGAAATACCAAGGTTTAGCACCCGGTTCGATATATCACCGGAAGACCTGCTGGTAGAGCTGCTGCATCTGGAAGTGCCGGACACAGTAAGTGCGCTCAAGCGTATTTTCCCTGAAGCGGCGGCCCCTAAAAATGACGAGGTTTATGGTGAGGAAGCCAGCTATACCGATACCTCGCAGGGCTATGAAGATGTTCACCGGGATATACTGGACCCCATCGAGCAGGCTTATGACCTTGTGCTGGTGGTCAGTGGTCTTCTTGCCATGAAACTGGGGGCCATAGGGTAATAGCTTAATTTCTGAGTAGTTTTAACACTCTGTTTAACTTTAGCCACGATACTGACCCTCTTAGTCCCGAGTTCAAATCTCATGACCAGTGAAGGAGCGACTTTATGGCCCGAACGGGGTTCTGCCCAGGTAAACTCAAGCTGATATCAGCTATCATGGCTGGCCTGGCGGGAACAACTGTCGGAGCTTCTGAAACATCAAAGGCAGATATCCAGATTGGCGTGAAAGCAGCTGCTTTTGTTGAGCCCGCGCTCAGAGGGCTGGTTGAAACAGCGATCCTCTATGATCCCTCAAACCCGGCCTCCAAAGCTGATGCTGACGCTATTATGAGCGTTTTGAGGGAAGGACAACGGATAAAACAGGCTCTTCTCAACCCAAGGCTGGTTGATGTGGAAACCCTGAGTAACCTGGATGACACCTCCCTGGCCTTTGTCTCCCATGGCCTTCAAGCCTATCATCAAACAATTGCCTCAAAGGCCTCTGGCCAGGGCATCCTGACCATCTCCAGTGATATGACCTGTGTGGACAATAACCAGTGTGTCATTGGGGTCATCTCGAAACCCAGAGTGTTGATTGTGATCAGCAAACAGGCCACTCAGGCCGCAGGACTAGGCTTCAAGTCAGCCTTTCTCATGATGGTAAGGGAGAGGTAAAGACATGACACATTTCCCAACCATGAAGAAATTTCTTGCCACAACCGGCCTTCTCATGACCTTTGCTCACACCGGTCAGGTGTTTGGCCAGACAGTGGATTATGATGCTCTGGCTGAACTATTTGGTGAACCGGTGACCACCAGCGCCACAGGCAAACCCCAGCGTCAATCAGAGGCCCCGGCCTCCATGATTATCATCACGGGCGATGAGCTACGCCGGTCTGGTGCCCGCACTATCCCTGATATCCTTCAGAACTATGCTGGTATGGATGTGAACAGATATGGCACGGATCAATATTCTGTCACGATCCGTGGAGGTAATGTGCCAATGACACCTCGCTTGCTAGTTCTAGTGAATGGCAGACAGGTTTACCTCGATCACCATGGTTATACAGATTGGAGCCTCATTGGTGTTGAGTTTGGAGAAATACAGCAGATTGAGGTTGTCAGAGGGCCGAACAGTGCGCTCTTCGGCTTCAACGCAGTCGCCGGTGTAGTCAACATTGTCACCAAATCTCCCCTGGCACAGAGTTACGTCATGACGACTACAGCAGAAGCTGGCACACATAACAGATATGAATTGTCTTTTACTGGCATGACAAAGCTGAAAGATTTTGCTGGCCTGAAACTCAGTGCTGGCATAGAGGAAATGGATGAATGGGCAGATATTACCGTTGGTGCCGGCACGACCACACGGAAAAACATCAGCGGGGAGTTAGCTGCTCAAGTGGCCGATAATATATATTCTTCCATAAGTTATACATATGCATCGAGCCAAAATGGCAGCCAGAATCTTTCATATACCAATGCTCATCTTGCTACAGATGCCACAGGTCTTAATGGTAAAGTCTCTGTGGAAACCCGGCTTGGCCTCATAAATGCTCAAGCTTTTTATAACAAGTTCACACAGGCCTATAATGGCGCGATACTGTATTTCGAGTATCAAACGGATGTTTGGTCTGCAAAATTGGAAGACCTGTTTAAAATTGGACCGCGAAACAGTTTCAGATTAGGGGTTGAATATCGCCGTAATGAACTTGACTTTCCGTTGCAGGATGATGTGGGCACGGTTTTCTATGATATTTATGCGGGTAGCGGCATGTGGGAGTGGCAAACAAGTGATGACCTCACCTTAACAACCGCAGTGAGGCTGGACAGGATGGAACTTGGACATAGTCCCATTGCGGATGTAAGATACCCACGCTCAGTCTCTGACTTTGATAAAAACCATACGGAAACCAGCTATAATATGTCACTTGCCTATAGGGTTGATGACATAACCCACATACGCTTCACAGCAGCAAGGGGTGTGCAACTTCCTTCTCTATTAGCTTTGGGCACCGCTATTGATGTACCCAGCTTGCAAATATATGCTGTAGGGAATCCCTCATTGGAACCAAGCCAAACCACTTCATATGAGCTCGCTTTCAACAGAGATGTGCCCATCATTGATGGCAGTATTAATCTGACGCTCTCCACCGCAAGCGTTACAGATTTCATCATGTCCGGTTATAATAACGTTATTGATTTTTCTGCGACCAGAGCTGATTTGCTTGTTCTCACCGATGAGAAACTGGGGAACTTCAAAAGTCATGCTATAGAGCTTGCTATGCAGGGCAATGCCCTTAACAAAACCTTAAGCTGGATGGTCAACTATACATGGTCAGATATTGATGAAGATCTGGTAACACCTATTTTGAACGAACTTGTAACATTGGAAGAAGGAACGCCTCGTCATAAAATCAATGTCAAACTGGATTACAATGATGAGGCTTGGCAGGCTTATATCATGGCACGGTATCGATCAAAGACAGCCCACCGCGCCTCTATTGTTTCTGATGAAGTAGTTGATAATATTGACCTTTCCGGGAATATTACTGTAGATGCAAGAGTTTCCTATAAATTAGGGAATGGCCTATCCGTCTGGGCCTCGGGAGAAAACCTGACAGGGAACCATGCTGCCGGCTTATCCATCTTCAAAGCCGAACGTCGTTTCCTTGTGGGGATTGGATTCAGCTATTGATTGCGCTTTGGGTCCATGCAAGCAGCCCCATTAGGGCAATAGTCATCTTTTGACAGGGTTTTACCTTTTTTCAATCTTTATCCGGCTACACTGGCCTGGTGATTAACCGTGCGAACCACACTTGGCGTCTTGGGGTATACGGTAACCAAACGTCAAGCCGGTTCACAAAGTAGGATATGAAATGGGGTGCCTAAGAAAATTACAAAGTT
>JBNKGK010000298.1:0-4451 GCA_050289785.1 Kordiimonas sp. | reverse complement strand
AAACAGAAAATAAGCACTAGAAACTATAAATATACTCGGAACACTATCCGTTTAAAAATGAGGTACTCGAAACTAAAATTCGGTATGTTAAGCAGTCTTAGCAGCAGCTTTAGTAGCTTTAGCAGGCGTAGCAGTTTTCTTGCCCGCAGAGATTACCAGTTCAACTGTATCAAGCTGAGCTTGTTTTGCCACTTCAGCAAATTCAGTAATGCGCTCTGGCGCAGCTTGAACAAGACCAGAAACAACATCTGTTGCTACTTTAGCGTAAGCTGCCATCTCTTTCTGGGGCTGAGCAATTGTGTCCAAGCCAGAAAGAGTGTCTTTTGTCCATGAAGCGCTTAGGTCAACATTCTTCTGGGCGGCACCCAGAACGATGTCGCTATATTTGCCTGCAAATTCAGAAGCGTTTTTGAATACCTCTTCAACAGCGGTTGTATCTGTAGGAAGAGCTTTGAAGAAAGTTTCAAATGTTTTGGTAAAATCAGGTGTTTCAAATTTAATAGCCATTTTCGGTCTCCGTCTGAAAGAGAAAAATACGCTGCAGTTGCATTATTTCTACATGCCGCATTGCGGCAATGCAAGTAAAAATTGCTGCATTGCGGCAAATTATCATTTTTTTAACCAATCAGCGTTTTTTCACATAGGCCCCAGGGGCTGCCTCAATAACCTTATACTTCTCTGTACCTGGTTCCCGGGCAGGCACCTGCTTCCCTGATTTCGGAATCAGCCAATTGTTCCAATCTCTCCACCATGAGGAGTCATGATAATCGGCTTCTTTTTGCCATTTATTCAGGTCATCAGGCCTGTCTTCATTAATCCAATGACCATATTTATCCGCAGATGCCGGGTTAACAACTCCTGCAACGTGGCCTGCTTTGGAAAGGACAAAGCGGCATTTACCGCGTGTTTGGTTGAGCCCTTTAAATGAAGCATGCCAAGGTGCGATATGATCATTCTCTGTGGCCAGCACGTAGGCCGGTTTGCGAATCGACTTAATCGAGATTTTTTCACCCAGGATTTCGAAGCGCCCTTCCGCCAGATCATTATCCATATATAAGCCGCGCAAATATTCCACGGTCATACGGGCAGGAAGATTAGGCGAATCGCTGTTCCAGTAGAGCAGGTCAAAAGCCGGGGGCGCTTCCCCCATCATGTAGGAGCGAATGGCCGGGCCATAAATCAGGTCATTTGCCCTCAAGAAGCTGAAGGTGCGTGCGAGATAGAAGGAATCCATATACCCCTTATCCTTCACATCATCTTCAATGCTGTTGAGAAAGCCCTCTTCGATGAAGACGTTAAGCTCGCCAGGGTCTTCAAAATCAGTCAGGGTTGTGAAGAAGGTGGCTGAATTAACCTTGTTAATTTTTTTCTTCGCCATCCATGCAAGCCCCATGGTGAGCAAAGTGCCACCAACACAATAACCAACCATGTTGATCTTGTCTTCACTGCTAATATCCCGAACCACATCAATGGCAGTTAGCAGGCCTTCTTCAAGGTAGGTATCAATGCCTACGTCGCGGTATGACCCATCCGGGTTAATCCAGGAAACGATGAAGACCGTATAGCCCTGATCGACCAGATATTTCACCATGCTGTTTTTGGGCTTCATATCGAGGATATAATATTTGTTGATCCATGGCGGGATGATCAGCAAAGGAATCTGGTGAACGTTTTCAGTGGTTGGTTTATATTGAATAAGCTGGAACATCCGGTTCTGGTAAACGACTGAGCCTTCGGTCGTTGCTAAGTTTTCACCAATTTCGAAGGCATTGGGGTCGGCCAGTTTAACGGCCAGTCGGCCTCCATTGTCTTCAAGGTCGCTCACCAGCTTCTCCAGCCCATCAACAAGGGACTGCCCACCTGTCTCTAACGCTTTGTTGAGGGCTTCCGGATTCGTTGCCAGAAAATTGGATGGTGAAAACAGGTCAACGATTTGTCGTGTGAAAAATTTAACACGGCGTTGTTCAGGGAAGGATAAATGGCCTAAATCTTCTGTCGCCTCTTCGATAGCTTTAGAGGAGAGAAGATATTGTTCCTTCAAGTAATTGAAATAGGGATTTTGCTCCCACAATGGGCTTTTAAATCTCTTATCCGACGGTTTGGGGGCTTCTTCGGTTTCATCGTGATTCAGAAGCTTCATTTGCGCTTCTGCCCAAGCTTTAACCGAATCCTGCCAGTAATCCACTTGCTGTTCAATCAGCTTGGCTGGGTTGTCTAATACTTCGGAAAAATAGGCGGTCATCGCCTTGGAATAAAACTCTGGGCCGGGGCCTGGCATGTCCAGCTTTGAGGGTTCTTTTCTGGCAATGGCATCCACTAATCTTTTGGTTAGATTATCAAGCTTTTCAAAATTTTCTTTCAGTTTTGATAAATTATCTGCATTATCGTCTAGTGCTTTTGGCATATGCATTAGTCCTAATATTAAGGTTGTAATGCCATTATGAACATTAATTTTTGCATTGGACAAGTATCATGATTGCCCAGTTCCCCGCGACTTACGACTATTTCGAGGGTCTGCGTCAGAGTAACCAGTGGCTTGGAGCCACAGCTAAAGCTTTTTGGCGTAATCCGGCTTTTGGTTTGACGCCAAGCCCCATTCCAAGCGTTTATGCCGCTTGGGGTGAAGTGATCGAACGCGCTCATAGCAGGGTTCAGTCCAAACCGGATTGGGGCCTCGATACAATTGTTATTGATGAACGAGAACTCGTTGTAAACATTAATACAATTGTGAGTAAGCCGTTCTGTAACCTTATTCATTTCAAGGTGGCGCGCAAGCCTGCCAAACGCCGTGTTCTCTTGGTGGCTCCGATGTCAGGTCACCATGCAACACTGATTCGCAAGACAGTAAAAAGCTTGCTGCCAGATTGCGAAGTCTATGTAACAGATTGGAAAAATGCCCGGGATATCCCCGTCTCTCAGGGTAAATTCGATATTGAGGACTATACCCTCTATCTTGTTGAATTCATGAAGGCTCTGGGGGCTGATACGCATGTGATTGCTATCTGTCAGCCTGCACCTCTTGCGCTTTCAGCAACAGCCTTGCTTGCTGAGGAAAAGTCAGAGGCTCAGCCTCGTACCCTCACTCTGATTGGTGGACCGATTGATCCAAGTGTGAGCGAAACTGATGTGACAGTTTTTGGTCACACTTATTCAATTGAACAGCTTCAATCCACTGTGGTGCATACCGTTGGCTCGGCCTTTAAAGGTTTTGGCCGCAAGATTTACCCTGGTGCGGTTCAATTGTCCGCTTTTATGTCCATGAAGTGGCAGGATCACCTGCAATCGCATGTGAATCAAGCTGTTGCTGTTGCTCAGGGTGCGGCAGAAGAACATGATCGTCATAATGTCTTTTATGATGAATATCTTTCTGTGATGGATATGACCGCTGAATTTTACATTTCGACGGTGGAGCGAATCTTCCAGAAACATGAAGTTGCCAAAAACGAGTTCGAGGTTGCTGGCCATAAGGTTGATTTCAGTAAAATCACGAGGACAGCCGTTAAAACTGTTGAAGGCGGTAAAGATGATATCACGGCTCCTGGTCAGTGTGTTGCTGCGCACAAATTGCTAACAGGCTTGCCTGAAAGCAAGAAAGCACAGCACCTTGAGCCTGGCGCAGGCCACTATGGTATCTTCAGTGGGACATCCTGGCGGACCAATATTCGTCCGATGGTGTTAGACTTTATTGACGCTAATTCAGAGGAGCCAGTAACCAAAGTTGCTGTTCCTAAGCCTGCTGCCAAGGCTGCTCCAGCGAAGAAAGCTGCAGCACCGAAAGCACCGGTTAAGGCGAAAGCGGCTCCTGCCAAACCCGCTGCTAAGGCTGCTCCAGCGAAGAAAGCTGCAGCACCGAAGGCACCGGTTAAGGCGAAAGCGGCTCCTGCTAAACCTACTGCTAAAGCGGCTCCAGCTAAGCCCGAGGCTAAAGCAAACCCTGCTGAAGTGAAAGTGGAGGCACCAAAGGCAGCTCCTGTTCAGGCAGTGCTTAGCAAGCCGGTCGTTGCCGAAGCGCCTGCTAAAGCAGCTCCTGTGGCAGAAGCTAAGGCTGAAACACCAAAGGTGGAAACACCAAAAGTGGAAGCACCTAAGCCAGCTCCAGCTGTTGTAGAGGTCCCTCCTGTGAAAGCAGAGGCCGCGCCAGCGCCAAAGACTGAAGAAGTGAAGAAGGAAACTGAGGCTAAAACAGAGGCTCAGCCAACAGCTGAGAAACCTGTATTGAAAGCCATTAAATAAAAGCTTCCTTTCCGCTGGAAAAAAGAAAACTGCCGTGGTGATTCTACGGCAGCTTTTTTTATGCACCTATAGATAGCATATCTCGGATTTATCTGTATGGGGTCTATGGTTTATGCCTTTTAACTATAGCATTTCTGCTGGTCGATGATTTTTATTCCGTCATACCCGCGAAGGCGGGTGTCTCGAGCAGAATAGAGAGCTGTGTGGTAAGACCTCCC
>JBNKGK010000297.1:0-4454 GCA_050289785.1 Kordiimonas sp. | reverse complement strand
CGCTTTCCACCTATTTGGGGGTAATGGGTATGCCGGGCCTGACGGCCTATGCCGGGCTTTTGCGCTGTGCAGCGCTGGAAGAAGGAGACACCGTTTTTGTCTCTGGTGCGGCGGGGGCAGTGGGTAACCTTGTTGGCCAAATCGCCAAAATCAAAAAATGTACCGTGATAGGAAGTGCAGGTTCAGATGACAAAGTCGCCTACCTGAAAGAATGCGGTTTTGACCATGCATTCAATTACAAAACATCTGACCTGAATAAAGAATTGCAACAGGCAGCACCTGAAGGGCTGCATGTCTATTTTGATAATGTGGGGGGTGACCATTTACAGGCAGCGCTTAAAAATATGCGTAAATATGGTCGTATTGCCATGTGTGGGTCTATCTCCGGTTATAATAACGAAGCCCCGCAGCCAAGCCTTACGGATGTGGATGTATTTCTGATTACGGCGAAAGAACTGACCTTGCGCGGCTTTATTTCTGGCAGCCATGCAGATATGCGCTCTGCACAGGAAGAAGAAGTCAGCAACTGGATCAGAGATCATAAAATCAAATATCAGGAAACAGTTTTTGACGGGTTGGAGGCAATGCCTGAAGCCTTCAATGGTCTGTTTAAAGGCAATAATCTGGGCAAGATGATTGTGAAACTGGTAGCGTAGGGAGACAAAAATGATCCGCTTTGTATATTTCTTTAATTATGGAGAAGGTGTTTCCCTCGAAGAGGGGGATCGCTGGTATCGCAGTGTTCATGTGCCTGCTGTACGTGAAATAGATGGGGTTGTTCGCTATCGTTCCTGGCCCTGTGTGGATGTAGGTTTGCCTTATCCAAGCCCAGGGATCGTCACCCCCCTTGACCAGTTTGTACGCCGCAGTGAACTTGTCTTTGCCAGTAAAGAACAAGGTTTGAAAGCCATTCGTGAGAATGTCCATTTATGGGCAGTTGCAGAGAAAGGAGAGGTTGGCTTCAACGAAGTGGAATGCGTCTTCCTTGAAGAGGAGCCGCAATATAATCTGCTACGGGATGCTCCCCCTGAACACTATAAATATATGACATTACCCCTGCACTGGCCATCCGGCAGGCCTGAGGTGGATGAAGAGGAAATTTTCATTCTCAGTTACTGTTTTCATTATGTGGATACCATCACTTTTGCCAATGGCGAAGACTGGTATCTGGGGCACCATACGCGTGAGGGCAAGCAGCTCCCTGGCATGAAGCACTATAAAACATGGCGTTCAATCAATGCCCCCGAGCTGGAGGGGACAGCATTAAAACCCAATAAATGGGTGCGTCTGACCGAACTGGGCATGAGCCCTTCCGCGTTCCGCGCCACCATGATTGAGGAACAAACCAGGCTGCGGTTCACTGCGTCAGTTTATGGCCCCATCAAGGGGGGTGTTCTGGGGGGCTGGATGAATATTTCCATTAAATTACATCAGGTTGAAGACCTGCTGGTTTCATAGGGCATGAGGATATGACACAGGAAGAATTGCTGGCTTCTCTCGAGGCAAAAATAGAAAAACTGGAAGCCCATCAAGCCATCCAGGAATTGAAAGCCGCTTATTTCACTGCATGGGACTCTCTTCTATTGAGCCATGGAGATGGAGCTGAGGTGGTATCGCTTTTCACTGAGGATGCCAAACTTGACTTGGGTGAACTGGCAGGCTGCCATGAGGGTAAGGCCAATATTCAGGAATGTTATAAAAAACTGGCTCGTCGGTCAGGGCGCATTCCCCGTTGCACCAAGCATATGGGCATGAACCCGGTTATCAAGGTGGATGGAAACACGGCGACAGGCACATGGCAGTTGGTCTGGTTAGCGGAAGACCCGAAAGGGAACTGTCTGTGGAGCCTCAATCATTATCAAGATACCTATGAAAAAGGGGCAGATGGTCAATGGCGGTTTTCCTCACTCACTTTGCTGACGGAACGCGATCCTGGCCATATGGTGGTTTACTGTGATGAGGTTGCAGCGTGATGGATTTACCTTTTGCGGGTAAAACAGCGCTGGTAACGGGGGCTGGTTCGGGTATTGGCAGGGCCTGTGCTCTAACGTTTGCTCGCAAGGGAGCAAATGTTGCTGTTTCTGATATTACAGAAGCGGGCGGACAAGAAACGGTTAAAGCCATTCAGGTGGCTGGAGGCAATGCACATTTCTTTAAAGCTGATGTGTCATCAGCCCATGAGGTGCAAAAGTTTGTAAATGATGTGACTAGCACCTTTGGCGCTATAGACTGTGCCTGCAATAATGCGGGTGTTGCCAGAAAAGCCCCCGCTGACCTAGTGGGGCATTCCGAGGAAGAATGGGATTTCATTACTGATATCAATGCCAAAGGCACATGGTTATGCATGAAATACCAGATACCGCAGATGTTGCAGCAGGGTGGCGGCGCAATTGTGAACATCGCGTCCATCCTGGGGCTTATGGGGTGGTATAATGTGGCGGCTTACAGTGCTAGTAAACATGCTGTTGTCGGATTAACCAAATCTGCTGCCTTGGAGTATGCTGCACAGGGTGTTCGCATAAATGCGGTTTGCCCAGGTGTCATTGAGACACCCATGCTGGATGAGTTTCGTAACAACAAGCAAGAAGCAGTTGATGACGAAGATTCGACGGGCCCTATTCCTCATCCGATTGGACGGTTAGGCACGGCACAAGAGGTTGCCAATGCGACAGTGTGGTTATGTTCTGATGAGGCGTCTTTTATCGTAGGGCAAGCTTTGGCGGTGGATGGCGGTGCCACGGCTAGATAATTAAGGTAGAAAGAAAATGACCGATCTGTCTGGAAAAACGGCTTTTGTAACGGGGGCGGGCCAGGGTCTGGGGGAAGGCATTGCCCTCGTTCTGGCTGAAGCTGGTGCCAATGTGGTTGTGGCAGACCTGAACCAGGAAAATGCCCAAAAGGTATCAGCAAGAATTCAGGATATAGGGCAGAAATCTGATGCTTTCTATATTGATGTGACAGATGGGGAGTCCATTGACGCAGCAGTGCAGCAGGCGTATCAGCATTTCGGGCATATAGATATTCTGGTCAATAATGCCGGGGTAATGCAAAGGTATCCCGGTCTTGAGACAACAACAGGGGATTTTGACTTCTGCCTTGACGTGAACGTGAAGGGGCTTTGGCAGGTCACACAAGCGTTTATGCCTCATTTTCAGGAACGCCAATTTGGCAGAATTATCAATATTGCCTCTATTGGTGGGCGACGGGGTTGGGCAGAAACACCTGCCTATGGAGCCTCAAAAGCGGCAGTGATTAATATTACCCAGTCATTAGCCTTATCATTGGCCCCATTCGGCGTGACAGTAAACGCTGTGTGCCCTGGTCTTGTCGCCACAGACATGGCCAAGGAAGTGGGTAAACTTTTTAGCGCACCTGGCGAAGAAGGTAGCCATAAAGAGAAAGCACTGGAGCGGATTCCATTAAAGCGACAATCAACTCCGGAAGATATAGGGTGGGCTGTTGCCTTCTTTGCATCAGATAAGGCGGGAAACATCACTGCACAAGCCCTTAATGTGGATGGTGGCCTGATCATGAACTAGCACTGATTGTGGGAGCTCAGGTCAGGACATCGAGCACTTTTCCCAGTTCAGTATCTGTCATTTGAGACAGGGAAATATTGGATTTGCGTCATCATTTTCAACTTGTTTGAAAGCTATTTGATTTTGGTCAAATCGCAATACTACCTTAAGCTTTATTCTGCTTCTGTTGCTTAACTGCTCATATGAGGTAATAATCATGACTCAAAAACAAAATCTTCCCGCCAGCAGTGGTGGACAGCGTGCTTCGTTCCTGATGCATCCCTTTGAGACATTGCATCAGGATATGGATCGACTGCTGGGACAGTATTTCCCCAACAGGCTTTCTTCCTGGTTTCCGGAAGGCGATAAGCTTCCGGATTTTGCGAAGATGGATGTGACTGAAGCCGACAAAAGCATCAATATTACACTTGATGTTCCGGGGCTTGACGAAAAGAATATAGAAATAACGCTAAGTGGCGACCTATTGACAATTCAGGGCTCCCGGGAAAATGTTTCGGAGGAAAAGAAGGAAAATTATCAGCGGATGGAACGTTCCTTCGGTAGTTTCCTGCGGCGAGTGGAGCTGCCTTGCGAAGTGGATGCTGATAAAATCAAGGCAACCATAGAAAAAGGCGTTCTAAACCTGCGCCTGCCAAAATCTGCAAGGGCAAAGGCAAAGGAACGTAAAATTGACATAAAGGCATCATAATCTTTGATGTATGCTTATGGGCGCGCTTGGTTTTCAGTGCGCCTATATAGTTAGTATTTCTAGTAAAATGACCAGACCTTAAAACAGCTATAAATTGCATTTTTGTCTTGTCATTACTTGTCATTAGTTTATTCCTGAACTAGAGGATGATTTAAGTTCTTAAGACAAGCCGGTGGGTGAACCAGCATGCATAGCAGTAACAGCGTTAAACCCTTGGCTGCCCCAAA
>JBNKGK010000296.1:0-4477 GCA_050289785.1 Kordiimonas sp. | reverse complement strand
GCTGAAGCATCAAAACCGCTGGGGTCAGCCTTGTTTGTGATCACCCTCACGGCACCGGAAAGCGTACCTGAACCAAATAATGTTCCCTGAGGGCCTCGTAAAATTTCAATCCGCTCAACATCATACAAACGAATGTCGGCTGAAAGCCCCGCTCCACTAGAAACAGGCATCTCATCAACATATGTGGCTACCGGATCTTGGGGGCCAGAAGAAAAATTTGCCGTCGCAATCCCCCTGATGGTGAAAACACCAAAGTTCTTGGCATCATCATTTTTCATAACCCCCGGAATCTGGCGGGCAAAATCCGCGAAGTTTTCAATGCCCTGCCGTTCAATATCCCGCGGGATTACGGCAGAAATCGCCACAGGCACATCCTGCAGGCTCTCACTACGTTTGGTCGCTGTTACAATAATTTCTTCAAGCACGAAAGAGCCCGACTTCTCACTGTCAGAGGCTGTCATATCAGCCGCAACATCTTTGGTGACCAGATAAGTGCCATCGTCATTAAGCCGGTAGCCAAGGCCTGCCTCGGCCAGAAGCTGGTCCAGCGCCTGTTCCACTGTCATAGTGCCGGAAAGAACGGAAGCCGCCTTACCCCGTGTCAGGCCCGCAGGGGCAAAGATGGTAGCGTTTGCCTGGCGCGCCAGTTGCAAAATCGCGGTATCCAGCGGCTGCGCCTCAATTGTAAATGCCAAGACATCAGAAGCAGAGACACCGCTTGGCAACATCGCAGTTGCCAGAATAATCGCTGATGCCGATACAGCGCCTCTAAACGCATGTCCCAACCTGAATGTTTTTCTAAACTTATTACCCATAATAACCATACCCTCCCTAAGGTTTTCTTGTCCTTGGAAGGGTATTCTCTGTGCACTGACCATAGCCATGCGTAGTTCCCCTTCCGGAGAGTAGTTGCACGAGCTCAAAAAATCTTTCGCATTTGGGGGCATTTTTTTGAAAAATAATGGCGTAATCAAGCTATCCAATTGAAATGTATGAAGAATAATTTTTATGGTTTTTCTGCAGCATAGACCATAATACCCGCCTCAAGCGCCTCAATACGCACAGGAGCTGTCACCTTCAATGCTGATAGAAGCCTGTCTGTCTGGTTAGATGCCACACCCATGGTAATGCGGATATCTTGCAATTCTTCATCTGCCAGAACAATTTTGGCAGTGCGATACCTGTTCACTTCAGCCACCACATCAGCAAGGCGGGCATCTGCATATTCAAGCCGACCTTGCCGCCAGGCCTGTACTTCATTTACATCAAAAGAGGAAAGGGCAGGAAGGGTGCCATGCCCTGCCACAATGGCCTGTTCCCCCGCAGATAAAACCACCTGTTCAGTGTTACCATTCGATACCAACGCCACTTTGCCTGCCGTGACAGCAAGGCGTATATCGCTGTCCCGCTTCTGCACATCAAAGGCTGTTCCCAAAACCTGAATGTCTGCCCGGCCCACTTTCAGCGTAAAGGGGCGCATGCTATCTGGCTCAATATCCAGCCAGGCCCGACCTTCCAGGAGTTCCACATGACGTTCATTCGCTGTGTATGATGCCTGAACGGAGGACGCGGCCCCCAGCACCAGCCGGGTACCATCTGAAAGCGCAATTGTCTTCACCTCACCAAGGCTACTTTCATAAATATCATTGCCTGGCGCAGCCCCCTTCTCTGCAAAGAAAACCTGCCACCCCACAGCGAATAGCGCCAAGGCTGCTGCTATACCGATAAAGGCCGGAAGGTGCCGCGCGCCCCCCGAGGCAGAAGGCTCATCTGTGCTCACCTGCCTTGGGTGCAAGGGTGTGATATTGCTCACAGCCGGGTCAGAAGCGGTTTCCATACCCTCAGTATAACCCATATCCCGCCACCACTGCTCTGCCTTTTCGTAGGCCTTCACATGAGTTTTGGACAAACTCAACCACTGCGAAAAAGCCTGCTTTCCTTCTTCTCCCGCCTGTCCGGAATGGAGATAAATCACCCAGTCAATCGCCTGGTTATCAAGGCTGCCGGTTGCGTTCGGGATAGGTAATTTTTGTGTCCTCGCTTGTGTCATTGGCCAGACCCTATCTCTGTTTTTTCGTTCGTCTCTGCCCGATAAAGGGCAAGCATTGCACTTTTCAGCTCGCGGGAAATAACAGCCGGGCTCCAACCCATCTCAGCGCTAATTTCATCATAGGTTTGCCCCTCGATGCGACTGCGCATAACAATCTCCCGCTGGCGGTCGGTTAGGCCTTCAATGGTGTTCAGCACCAGATCAAAGCGCTCCCTGGCGGTGTAGATGCGCTCTGGTGTCAGGTCTTCCACCTGGCCGCCCTGCTTTTTCAGCTCGCTATCCACATAACCGCGCGCCTGCACCAGCCAGCGTACACCCATCTGGGCCGTTCGGGCAGCCACAGTGAAAAGAAAGGCACGAGGATTGCGAATGTTGCTGAAATCTTCCATCTCGGCTATCTTTTCAAATGCCTGCTGGGCCACATCCTCAGGGTCAGGCGGGCCTGCACCATAGCGGCGATGAAGCCAACCAACCAGATCATGCCAATGCTGGCGGTAGAGATGGTCCAGAAAATTGGGCTGGCCTGCTCCATACGCTGGCGCAGGCAAAGGCCGTGCATTAACAGAGCCTTCCCCCTCTGTTTTGCGTCGTAATATTGCCACCTTCTTTTGTGCATCATTTGGCATTAAGATTGCTACTTTCCAGAAATCACAACAGCCAGAACGCTAATTTTGGCCCGCCTCAAAGGCGAGAAAAAACAGCAACACCATCCTGCTTTTTATAGAACCTGCCCTTCCCTTTTCCTGCGGGGCTCGCCCCTACTATACCCAATTCTTGGCACCAAAAAAAGATGGATTCTGAAACGGCTCACAAGAAAAGCACCTTAACCAATTGAAATATATAATAAAATACAGACAAAAAGAGGGCCCCGACCAGACCCTCTTTCCAAACCAGTCTAAGTTGAGCCTTAAACCAGATTAATATTTCCAGCTTGCACGAACACCGAAGGTGCGCGGGCGTAAAGTACTGGATGTTGCTGCCGTATATGTTACCGGGTTGATGGCTATAATATCATCGTTATTGAAGAGATTTTCACCGTAGGCGATAATCTTCCAGTGATCCGACACCCACCCAACACTAGCATTCACATTTTCATATGAAGGGATTACAGCATAGGCAGGACTGGGAGTTCCAGAACGTGGGGCATTTGGCAGGCTATTAGGGTACTTACCCAAATATTGAGCATCTATCCGCATATAAACATCCTGACCATTACCCAAATTCCATGTATGTTGAACATAGCCAGATATCTGAAATTTAGGGGAGGCGAGACCAGCGCCCTCAACAGCACCTGTAGCCAGAGCTTCTTCATCAGTAAGCTTTGTAATTCGGGCATTTTGCAAGGTAATATTTACGCCAAGATCAAGAGAATCAGTAGGGAACGCCTGAATTTCGGCCTCAATACCTTTTGAGGTTGCTTCGCCTACGTTATCAACAAAAAGCGCTCCGTCACTTAAACGCCTGAGCTGCAACTGCATATCGCTCCATTTGATATAATAAGCCGCTACGTTTGCCTTCAACCGACCATCAAACCATCTGGTTTTTGCACCAACTTCATAGTTCCACAAAGTATCAGAATCAGCTCCTGCAGAAATTATGAAGGGATCATTTGGGTCGATTGTACTCACGCCGCCGTTAACCAAAGCTTGCGCATTGGGAAATGTTGTTCGAAACCCTTCAGATGCCAGAAGATAATATGTCTGCTCGTCAGTCGGCTGCCATGTCAAACTGATTTTTTTGGTTAATTTAGATTTGTATCCAGAATCGATTTCACTGGCTGTCTCTAACAGAGGTGTTAGGTCTATCACAGCGTTACCACCATTCAGCGCTGCGTTAATAACAAGCCCCCGCGCATTAAAGCCACCAGCTTCACGTTTTTGAATAATCTTGGCTTTAGTGTACCGTAGGCCACCCGTTAATCTCAAAGTATCAGTGAAGCGCCAGGTAAGCTCGCCATACGCAGCCATCTCCTTGGAATCAAAGGCAATAAAACCAGGAGATAAGCTATAACTTCCCTCATAGAATGAGGGCAATCCTGTAATGTTTAAGGCATCAAGCGATTCCGCTGTGGTCACAAATCCACTACCCCCCGGAGCGGTTTTTTTCTGATCCATAAAGAACCCGCCAAGCACCCAGTCCACAGAGGAATCTGTATTGGAAACTAGACGTAGCTCTTGCAGCCAGGTATCAGCCAGTTCAGAGGTATAATAGCCTGCAGGAACAAGGCCATCTGCAAAAATAATTCGGTCAAAAGCCAAAGTAAGAAAACGGTCAACATTAGCAAAAGTGCTAATAGACGTTAGCGAAGCTCCGTCAAAATCATAGTTCAGATTCAAACTATATTGAGAGGATGAAAATGAACTTTCACTATCCCAGAAAAAGTCATGTTCATGTTTTCCTAGAGCAGGATCAGAGGAACTTAGATCC
>JBNKGK010000295.1:0-4494 GCA_050289785.1 Kordiimonas sp. | reverse complement strand
AGCAGGGAAAGAATAGCCATCGGTTCAATACCGGCTTCATCACGATATTCTTCAATAGACATGGCACCATGGCGTTTTGAGAGGCCTTCGCCGCCCTTGCCTGTCAGCAGTGCAAAATGGGCCATTTCGGGTGCTTTTGCCCCTAAAGTCTCAAAAATCTGCACCTGCACGGCAGAGTTGGTCACATGGTCTTCCCCCCGCACAATATGTGTGATGCCATAATCCACATCGTCCACCACACTGGGCAGGGTGTATAGGTAGCTGCCATCTTCCCGGATCAGGATGGGGTCAGAAACGGATTCCAGATCAATAGACACGTCACCACGAATAAGGTCTGCCCACTCCACCCGTGCAGGCACTTCCAGCTTAAAGCGCCAGTGTGGCCTGCGTCCTTCCGCCTCAAGGGTAGCTTTTTCTTCATCTGTCAGTTTCAGCGCCGAGCGATCATAAACAGGTGGCTTACCGCGCCCCATCTGAATTTTGCGCTTCATTTCCAGCTCATCACCAGTTTCATAACAGGGATAAAGCCGTCCCTCAGCCTTCAGCTTGGCGACAACTTCGTCATAGCGTTCAAAGCGTTTACTCTGGCTGAAGGTTTCATCCCAATTGAGGCCCAGCCATTCCAGATCACGCTTGATCGCTTCTTCATTTTCGATAGTGGAGCGCTCAAGGTCTGTATCATCAATACGCAGCACAAAAGTGCCTTGCTGCTGACGTGCATATAACCAGTTCACCAGAGCAGCACGGATATTACCCACATGCAATTTACCGGTCGGAGACGGAGCAAAACGAACCTTCACACTCATGTTTTTCATCCAGTTTGTTCATTGCGGCGCGCACTGCGGAACCCATTTGTAATAGGGTAACGCCGGTCACGGCCAAAATTCTTACGTGTTATTTTCACACCGGGCGGAGACTGCCGCCTTTTATATTCAGCGATGTATAGCAGGTGTTCAATACGTGCAACAGCCTCAGCATTATGTCCTCTGGCCACAATATCCGCCACAGACATTTCCTCGTCTACCAGACACCGCAGCATATCATCCAGCGCATCATAAGGAGGCAGGCTGTCTTCATCCTTCTGGTCTTCCCGTAATTCCGCAGTTGGTGGCTTGGTGATGATATTGTCAGGAATCACCTCTCCGCCTGGGCCCAAGGCACTGGTTGGCACATTTTTATTACGCCAGCGGGAGAGTTCAAACACTTCGGTTTTATAAACGTCTTTCAAAACGCTATAGCCGCCGCACATATCACCGTAAAGCGTGGCATACCCAACTGACATTTCAGACTTGTTACCTGTTGTCAGCACCATTTTGCCAAACTTGTTCGAGATAGCCATCAAAAGCACACCGCGCAGGCGGGATTGAATATTTTCTTCAGTGGTATCCGGTTCCACGCCTTCAAACACATGGCCCAGCATATCTGCATAGGCATCTACCCCCGGCTTGATGGAAATCACATCATATTTAACACCGAGAGCCTTGGCACATAATTCTGCGTCCTGCACGCTTTCACCCGACGTATAGCGGGATGGCATCATGACACAGTGAACCTTATCGGCCCCCAATGCATCCACTGCAACAGCCGCCGAAAGTGCACTATCAATACCGCCAGAAAGCCCGAGAATGACACCGGGAAAGCGATTTTTCTGCACGTAGTCCCGAAGCCCAAGCATCATCGCCTGATAGATGGTTTCACTGGTGCCAAGCTGAGGCGCAGTGTATGCGGTATTCGCGACAAAGCCTCCCTTGTCACGGCTCAAGCCCACCAAAAAGCCCTGCTCAGCCCAACTATTCATTTGCACTGGCACACTGCCATCAGCCTGCATCACATAGCTGGCGCCATCAAAAACCACTTCATCCTGTCCGCAAACCTGATTACAAAACAGGAGAGGCAACCCTGAGGTTTTAACACGCTCAGACGCATGAAATCTGCGCTCATCATGCTTGCGCTCTTCAAACGGGCTGGAGGTGGGCACCAAAAGAAGCTCCGCGCCCTGCGCTGCCAAATGCTCAGTCACGGCAGGCAGCCACATATCTTCACAGATCATCAGGCCCAGCTTCACGCCTCTGAAGTTAATCACTTCGGGCAGCGGGCCACATTGGAACACACGCTTCTCATCAAAGACACCATAATTTGGTAACTCATGCTTGAATCGAACTGCCTCAATTTTACCCTGCTCTAACAGCACAACAGCGTTGTAAAGCTTGCCCTCTTCCTCCCATGGGCAGCCAATAATAAGGCCTGGTTCATTCTCTCCCGCTGTAATCTCAGCCAAAGCCTCAACGGCATGACGCACAGTGCGTACAAAATAAGGCTTTAAAACCAGATCCTCCAGAGGGTATCCGGCAAGGGAAAGCTCGGGCGTGAGCACCAGATCAGCACCTTCTGCCATCGCTGCGGCATAGGCGGCCGCAATCTGCTCAGCATTGGCCTGTACAGCACCAACTGTCGGGTTCATCTGAACCATATATATGGAAAGGTCGTTTCTCATGCCGCGCTTTTACCCTGAGAAAAGAAAAGGAACAAGATAAAGAGTTGATCGTGAAAAGTCTCTCGCCTTTGGCTCGGTGTACTTTTCCCCAGATTAATATTATCTGATTTTCCCTAAAGACGGCTCTACGGGCAAATCAGGCTTATTTACAACTTATTAAACAGGTGAGGAGCCGCCTCAAACCTGTTGAACTCATGATAAAAAGTGAAGGAAAGTACACAGAGCATAGCGAAGGACTTTTCTTCACAGTACTAAAGAAAAGGCGGCCAACCAGCCGCCTCACTTATTCTTTATGCATTGAGGTCAGGCTGCCACACTTTTAGCCAGCGCCTGCCGTTCTTCCTTCAGGGCTTCAGCCACGAGGAAAGCAAGCTCGATGGCCTGTGTTGCATTGAGGCGCGGATCACAGTGCGTGTTATAGCGTGTGCTCAGCCCCTCTTCTGTAATAGCAGCAACACCGCCGCCTGTGCATTCTGTCACATTCTGCCCTGTCAGCTCCAGATGGATACCACCAGCATAAGTACCTTCAGCCTTATGGCAGGCAAACACATTGCGCACTTCAGCCATAATCTGATCAAAAGGCCGTGTTTTCAGGCCACTGGAAGCTTTTGTGATATTGCCGTGCATCGGGTCGCATGACCACACAACTTTTTTGCCTTCGGCTTTCACGGCGCGAAGGATTTGCGGCAGATGATCACCAACCTTATCAGCCCCAAAACGGGTGATCAGCGTGAGACGGCCCGCTTCATTCTCCGGATTCAGCTTGTCGATAAGACGCAGCAGATCATCAATCTGAGTAGATGGCCCCACTTTGGAAGCAATTGGGTTGCCAATACCGCTCAAAAACTCGAGGTGAGCATTATCAAGCTGGCGCGTGCGATCCCCCACCCAAAGCATATGGGCAGATGTATCAAACCATTCACCTGATGGCGAAGTTGAGTCACGACGTGTCAGCGCCTGCTCGTAACCCAGCAGCAACGCTTCATGTGACGTGTAGAAATCTGTGCCATGCAGTTGCGGTACGCTTTTCGCATTAACACCACAGGCTTCCATGAACGCCAGCGCTTCACCGATACGATCCGCCAGCTCTTTGTAACGTTCACCAGCAGGGCTGCGGGAAACAAAATCAAGCGTCCAGCCATGCACAGAAACCAGATCAGCATAACCACCCTGCGCGAAAGCCCGCAGCAGGTTCAATGTGGCAGCCGCCTGGCTGTAGGCTTTGATCATCCGCTGAGGGTCTGGCACGCGGGAAGCTTCATTAAAATCAATACCATTGATAATATCACCGCGGTAGCTTGGTAGCTCCACACCATTTTGTGTTTCAGTGTCGCTTGAACGCGGCTTCGCAAACTGGCCTGCCAAACGCCCCACCTTCACCACAGGGCAAGAGGCCGCGTAAGTCAGCACCACAGCCATCTGCAGAAGCACACGGAAGGTATCGCGGATATTATCCGGGTGGAATTCAGCAAAGCTTTCAGCACAATCCCCGCCCTGCAGCAAAAAGCCTTTGCCTTCAGCCACCTGAGCGAGCTGTGACTTCAGACGACGAGCCTCACCTGCAAAAACAAGAGGCGGATAACCAGCCAACTGGCCTTCTACCTGCGTTAATGCTTCTTGATCTGGATATTCCGGAACCTGAATAATCGGGCGGTCTCTCCAGCTGTCAGGGCGCCAATTGCTCATACCAAACCTCTGTTCTCTCTCGCTTATGACCCTTCGGTCATGACTTCCTATACCATAAGCGGCATTTTTCAGCGGCCTATAGACCACGAGGCGCAGCCCGGTGCAACCCCAAACAACGCCGTTCCTTCTATGTAAAGGTAAATTTCCTTGCTTCAAGCTGCTGATACAGCTTAGCTTCTCCGAAATTTAACATAATTCAGCCCAAAAATCGCATTTTTCTTGTTAGGCTTTCTCTTATGTCTGTTTTTTCGGTTCAAAAAATTATCTTCGATTTGGATGGCACTTTGGTTGATTCCGCACCAGACCTGCATGCT
>JBNKGK010000294.1:0-4528 GCA_050289785.1 Kordiimonas sp. | reverse complement strand
CCATGGCTATAGGGAAACCATCATCGCGAGAATAGTCTGCCGAAATATCAACATTTAAATTGACAGATGGCTCATAAACCAGTCTTGCACGTACAAATGACATGTCATCATTATTATACCCTTCTCCGTTGAAAAGATTAGGCGTGTGCCCATCATTTTTTCTGCTTTTAAACGCAAGGCGAGCTAAAAGTTTATCTCCCGCTATCGGACCACTAGCATAACCTTCTACATCAACAAGATCATAATTTCCGATAGTAGCAGTACTTCCCGCCTCAAACTCTGCTGTGGGGGATTTAGTTATTATATTGATCGCTCCGCCAGTGGCATTTCTACCGTACAATGTACCCTGCGGGCCCTTTAGAACTTCAACTCGTTCAATATCATAGAAACTCATCCCCACATCTTGTCTTTGAGCCAGGAAAACTCCATCCCTGTGAACAGCAACACCTGATTCAGTATTGGGGTTCAGGGATGATGCCCCAATACCTCTCATAGTCACACGCATAACACCCAAAGAGTCTGTGACTTGTAATCCAGCAGAGAGAAACTGCAAATCCTGAACATTGTTGACACCATTTCGTTCTAGTTTGTCACCGCTATAAGCATTAATAGACATCGGCACATCCTGAAGGCTTTCAGCACGCCGTGTCGCGGTTACAATAATCTCTTCCAGAACGAAGCTGGTTTCTTTGGTATTGGCATCATTCGCACCTGGCGCTGCCATGGCACTGCTGCTTAGCTCAGACGTTTTCACAATGGTCAGGCCGCCACTGGCATTTTCTTTAAAGCCAAGGCCTGTGCCGCTCAGGAGCTGCTTTAAGGCCTCTTCAGGTGCCAAATCCCCAAAAACGGCAGTGGCGCTTTTACCTTCCACCAGTTCTTGCGGGGCCGCCACAATCACGTTGGACTGGCGAGAATATTCAAGCAGCGCCATTGGCAATGTTTGTTCGGTAATGCTGAAAGCCTTTGTGCCAGCATCCGCCTGCACCACCTGCCCGGCCACAGCAACCATGGCTATAGCAGAGACAGCACACAAGCCTGTAAAACGGCTTACTCTATTTCTTTTTTTGGTCATTTTTCACTCCCCAAAATCATCTACTTCATGAAAGCCTGGCATGCTTGCCTTGGCGTTTCATGACGAAGACGGGTGAGAAAAAAACATCAGACAAACTTTTTTTATTTTTTTCAAAATCAGCTCGCAGTGGTGTCTTCTGTGTCAGATAATAGCACAGAACCATTTTCCTGAATGTCAGATTTCAGGGAAAGCGCAGACGCCAGCGTTTCTATCATCGGTACAATTTCATCTGTGCGGAAGGATATGGTGACCCGTCTATCCGCAATATTGGCAGAGGCAAGCTGCACACCAGGCTGATAATAGCGATTTACGTCCTCAAGCACTTCCTGAAGGCGCACCCCCAGATAATCCAGCCGCCCTTCGCGCCAGCCCCCGGTCGTGACTGAAGCTTTTTTGTTCAGAATGGCACCGCCAACATTACCATGTTTTTGCGCTATCACCTGTTCACCGGCTTTCAGGGTGGCCACTTCGTCAGCAGCAGAGACAGCAACACTTCCCTCTTCCACCGTCACACGTACTACAGAAGCCCCTTTATGCACATTAAAGGCAGTACCCAACACCCGTACACGCGTGTTCGCTGCCTCCAGTACAAAGGGTTTGTGAGTGTCCGCCTGCACCGTGAAAAAGGCCTCACCACTTGTCAGCTCCGCCTGACGTACCTTATCAGAAAAGACCAGTTTCAGGTCTGAACGGGGGCCAAGTGTAACCCTGCTGCCATCTGGCAATGTCAGTTCCTTCACCTCTGCATAATCAGTGCTGTAGCTGGCATTATTAATGCGATATGACTGCACATAAGGCACCGCAACCAAAAGAGCCAACACAGCAAAAGCTGTGATCAGAACAGGCACAGAAAGCCATTTTTTGAATCTTGAAAGATAGTTGCCACTTTCACCATCAAGACGACCTTCAGGCATGGTTTCCTGCAGCATAGCCTGCGCTTCTGCCATACCACTCAGAGCCGCGGCCCCCTCCCACATTTCAGAGGCTTTGATGTACGCTTCTTCATGGTACGGGTTTGCGGCCATCCAGTGATGAAAAGCCTTTATCTGCTCAGGGGCAACATCATTGCCAGAGAGAGACATCACCCAATCAAAGGCTTCTTCCCGAATTCTGGTTTGTGCGGTCTGGTCTGGCAATTTTTGTGTATGGTCTTGCATGATGCTTACTCCCCGCGCTCTTTGCCTTGCGCGGCTTCCAATTCCATAAGGCACTGGGCTGCAGTGCGCGCGATCTGCCGTTGTACGGCGGCTTCTGTCATGCCTTCACGCTCTGCAATCTGGGCGCACGTAAGCCCTTCCACCCGGCTGAGCAGAAAAAGCCGCCGGTGGCGCACAGGCAGGTTTTTCAGTGTGTTTAACATCATGCCAAGCTCTTCTTTCCCTATGAGGACGCGCTCAGCATCAAAAGCAGACAGATTTTCTTCCGCTGACTGCTCAGCGATGTCACGATCATAAGGGGCGCGACGGGCTTCCCGGCGGCGACATTCACTCACCTCATTGCGGGCAGCCGCATAAATGAAGGCCCTAATATTGGTAATCTGGCTTTTGCTGCGCCCTTCAGCCAAGCGGGTAAACACAGCCTGGGCAATGTCTTCAGGGTCGGGCGGACCAGCACCAAACTTGCCACGCAGATAGCTGCATAGCTCCCCCCAATAACGGGCATAACTATCACGCAAAAAAGCCTTTTCCATCCGCCCTGAAGATGGCTGAAAAGGCGGCTTTTCAGCCCCTTGATCCCGCTTTTTTCCTACTGGATTATTGCTCACGCTTTTGCCCTTGGCGCTCTATCGCAAACCACTTACCTGATGATCAGGCTAGCAGACAAAGCACCATTCAGCAAGAAAGGCGGCGCAACCTGCACCGCCTTTCCCCAAATTACTCTGTTATTCTAATATTTCCAGCTTGCCCTTATGCCAATAGTACGTGGACGTAGAGTAACATAAGAGTTGGAAAAACCTGTCGCCGGTATCCGATATGTAATATCATCATTATTGAAGATATTTTCACCATATAGACTGATGGTCCAAGTATCTGACTGCCAGCCGATACTAGCATTCATATTCTCGTACCCCCCGACATCTTCAATCACAGGGTTAGCAACGCCCGGCTGGCCAATCAGATAAGGAAAACCATTTGGATATTTTCCTACATATTGCGCATCAATACGACCAAACAGGCTCTGCCCGTTACCAATATCTTTTGTGTATTCTATATAGCCCGAAACCTGGAAATCCGGCGCTGCGAGTTGGTGCCCTTCTTCTGCGCCTGTTGCGGTAGCCTCTATGGCAGTCAATGAGGTGATTTTAGCATTCTGGTAGGCGAGATTAACCCCCACTTCCAACTCTCTGGTTGGAGTGGCCTGCAATTCTATTTCAATCCCTTTGGAGATTGCCTCACCAGCGTTTGCCACAAAACCTATAGCGTCAGATGTACGCCGCATTTGCACCTGAATGTTTTTCCAAGGGATATAATAGGCAGCAATATTAGTTTTTACACGCCCACCCAGCCATGTGAGCTTGGCACCAATTTCATAGTTCCACAGCGAATCTGATGTTGCATTGTCAGGTACCACAATATCTCTGGGGTCAGCTGCACTTACAGAACCGGCATTTGCATTTGCAACAGCCCCCCTAAAACCTTCTGCTGCAAGCAAATAGTATGTTTGATTGTCGTTTGGCTCCCAGGTCAGGCTAATTTTTTTCACCAACTTGTTCTGATTTCCAGTTGTGGTTCTACTCGCAGTATCTGGAGTTGGTACAATTGTCGTATTACCACCCAACTCCAACGCACCAAAAAAACCACCGACAGCATTAAAGCCCTCATCGGTCGTACCTCCTATGGCTTTGAAGGAACCATACCTTAAACCACCCGTTAATGTTAACGTATCAGTCATATGCCATGACAGTTCACCAAAGCCAGCCAGTTCCTTTACTTCGTTAAACAGAAAGCTGTCCTGCAAAATGGCATTATCAAGTCCGCTAATGTTCAGGGAATCAACTAAAGCTGTATCCGTATATATGTTAACTTCTGTTGTTCCAGAAAAATCCATGTAGAAGCCGCCCAGAACCCATTCAATATCAGAGTCTGTCGAAGAAGTCAGGCGAAGCTCTTGTACAAAAGAGTTTCTGTCATAGGGAAGGTCCAATAAAAATGGAAACAGCCCGCCTATCGCTGTGGTGATATCCTGATTAACAAAAAGCTCAGAATTATAATAAGCACTTGATGAGGTCAGCGCCACCCCATCAAAATTATATTCAATGGTAGCATTATAGATAGACTGCTCATTGGTTGCCACTTCCCCTCGTTTCAATAAAGACCCAAATACAGTACTTCTTTTATGTTTTCCTAGGTCTGGATTAAATAGGTTTGCATCTTCTGGCTTACTATCCTGATACATGAAGACAAATGTGCTGGAAAGCCTATCTGTCGGCTGCCAGCGAACGGACATACGCCC
>JBNKGK010000293.1:0-4551 GCA_050289785.1 Kordiimonas sp. | reverse complement strand
TTTTACCTTTCTTGAAGGGGCCTCTCATCCCGATGAATTGGTGATCATGGCGAAAGCCCACGGCCTGAAGGCCGTGGCGCTGACAGACAGGAATACGCTGGCAGGCATCGTTCGGGCGCATAAAGCGGCAAAGGAGCATGATATGCCTTTCATTCCGGCTTGCAGGCTGGATCTTGTGGAAGGCTGTTCCCTGCTTTGTTATCCCACAGATAAGGCAGCCTATGCACGGCTTGCCACACTGCTCACCACAGGCAACAGGCGGGCAGAGAAGGGGCAGTGCCACCTTGGCCTGCAGGATGTGGCGGAATATGCAAAAGGGCAGATATTTGCCTTGTTGCCAGAAACTGCCGCTGAGGATTTATCGATCTTCCTGCCTTCCTTAAAGGAGCGCTTACAGAGCCCTTTGTATTTGACGGCAAGCTACAAGTATCAGGGGCAGGATGCCCGCAGGCTGGCCGAGCTGACCGCGATTGCAAAAGGGGCCCAAGTGCCTTTGCTTGCCACAGGGAATATTCGCTATCACAGCCCTGACAGGCGTATTCTTGCTGATGTGCTCACCTGTGTGCGCGACCATAAACGCATTGAAGAGGCCGGGTATCTGCTGGATATGAATGCAGAGCGTTTTTTGAAGCCGCCAGCGGAGATGGCTCGGTTGTTTACTAATCACCCTGAAGCGCTGAAAAGCACGCTGGAGATTGCAGAGGCTTGTACCTTTTCCCTGGATGAGCTGAGGTATAATTACCCGCATGAGCCGGTGCCGAAAGGGCGGACGCCACAGGAGCATCTTGAAGCAGAAGCCTGGGCGGGCATGAGGCAGCGCTATCCGGCCGGCATTGCACCAAAGGTGCAGAAGGTGCTGACAGATGAACTGGTCCTGATTGCAGAGCTTGGTTTTGCGCCTTATTTCCTGACGGTGCATGATATTGTCTCTTATGCGAAGCGGCAGCATATTCTCTGTCAGGGGCGCGGGTCTGCGGCCAATTCTGTGGTTTGTTTCGTGCTTGGCATAACGGATGTTGACCCCACCAAAGTTGACCTGCTGTTTGAGCGTTTTGTCTCGAAAGAGCGGGGCGAGCCACCGGATATTGATGTGGATTTTGAGCATGAGCGCCGGGAGGAGGTGATCCAGTATATCTATGAGCGCTATGGCAGGCACCGGGCCGGGCTGGCCGCAACCTTGATTACCTACAGGGCGCGCAGTGCCATTCGTGATGTGGGTAAGGTGATGGGCCTTTCTGAGGACACGCTTGGCGCGCTGGCAGGCACAGTGTGGGGTTCTTATGGTCGGGAGATTGCAGACGAACAGGTTAAAGAAGCTGGCTTTGATCCGTCAGATACGCGCTTACGCCAGACACTAGATATGGCCCATGAACTGGTGGGTTTTCCGCGTCACTTATCCCAACATGTGGGGGGCTTTGTGCTCACGGAAAGCCCCTTGCATGAAATTGTGCCCATCCAGAATGCGGCGATGAAAGACCGTACGGTGATTGAATGGAACAAGGATGATCTGGATACGCTGAACATATTGAAGGTGGATGTGCTGGCGCTTGGCATGCTCACCTGCATTAGAAAAGCCTTTGATCTTATTCATCTGCATCATGGCAGGCGCTATACGCTTGCGACCCTCCCTTATGAAGATCCGGAAGCCTATGAAATGCTGTGCCGGGCAGACAGTATTGGTGTGTTTCAGGTGGAAAGCAGGGCGCAGATGAGCATGTTGCCGCGTCTGAAGCCGAAAAATTATTATGATCTGGTGGTGCAGGTAGCCATTGTGCGGCCCGGCCCCATTCAGGGGGATATGGTGCATCCTTACCTGAAACGCAGGCAGGGCAAGGAACAGCTGGATTACCCCAGCCCTGATCCGGCACATGGCCCGCCAGATGAGCTGGAAGCCGTGCTCTCGAAAACATATGGGGTGCCCCTGTTTCAAGAGCAGGCCATGAAAATTGCCATTGTGGCGGCGGGCTTTACACCGGGGGAGGCGGACGGACTGCGCCGCGCCATGGCGTCCTTCCGTAACACAGGCACGGTATGGCAGTTTAAAGAGAAGTTTATCAAGGGCATGACACAGCGGGGTTATGCCCCGGATTTTGCCGAGCGCTGCTTCAAGCAGATTGAAGGCTTTGCTGATTACGGTTTCCCTGAAAGCCATGCCGCCAGTTTTGCACTGCTGGTCTATGCATCCGCCTGGATAAAACGTCATCATCCTGAGGTGTTTGCTTGTGCGCTTTTGAATGCGCAGCCTATGGGCTTTTATGCGCCAGCGCAGCTTGTGCGCGATGCACGGGAGCATGGAGTGAGCGTGCTGCCCGTGGATGTGAACTTGAGCAGTTGGGATAATCATCTGGAGGCGGCACCGAAAAACCGTTGGGGCTTTGCTGTTCGGCTTGGGTTCAGGCAGATCAAGGGCGTAAAGGAGGAAATTGCAACACGCCTCTTGGATAATCGCACAAGAGCTTATGTGGATGTGGAGGATGTGCATCAGCGCACACGCCTGCCTGTATCCCAGCTTGAAAAACTGGCTGAGGCTGATGCGTTTCGCTCCTGCAGGCAGGATAGGCGGCAGGCCCTGTGGCAGGTGCGCGGATTGATGGACACACCAGACCTGCCCTTGTTCAGCCATGCGGACGAGGTGGATATAGGCAAGGAGGCCGCTGTCACGCTGCCTCAAATGTCATTGGGGGAACATGTGGTGACTGATTACCAGACCCTTCGGCTTTCCCTGAAGGCACATCCGCTTTCGTTCCTGAGAGATATGTTTGCCGGGCAGGGCGTGATCCGGAACGCTGAGCTGGATAAACGAAAAGACGGTGAACGGGTGAAACTGGCGGGCCTTGTGCTGGTGCGTCAAAGGCCGGGCAGCGCCAAGGGGGTGATCTTCCTGACTATAGAGGATGAAACGGGGGTGGCGAATATCATTGTTTGGCGCAATGTGTTTGAGCGGCTGCGTTCCACCGTGATGGGTAGCCGTCTTGTGATGATCAAAGGACGCTTGCAGCGGGAAGAGGGCGTCACTCATATTGTCGCGGAAGATTTGATGGATGCGTCTGCTCACCTACTAAGGCTTTCAGGGGATGAGGGGCAACTGCCACCTTACAGGCAGGCGGGCCATCCCCGCAATGTGAAAGGCCTGATCCCCAAAAGCCGGGATTTTCATTAAGCTCTGTTCTGCCTCATTAAGCTCTGTTTTGCCTCATTAAGCTATGATGTTTCGCCGAGCAACTGCGTATGAGGAATTTCCAGTGTTTCCCCTCGTGGCCCTGAGATCACCAACACCATATCCGCTTTGAACAGCAGTTTGATGGTTTTGCCGGTGGTGGCTTCAGAGTCATTGTCAATAGCGTCCCATGTCAGGAGGGCAGCATTGGCACCAAGCTCAGGGTCACGCACAGACTGGTAGAGAATGATGCCAACATCCTGAGTGCGGGCTTTCCCCGCGAGTGACTGGCAGACACTATAGTCTGATGGATGAGTAAAATGCGGGTCGTCCTTAAAAGGGGGTACGCACAGGTCTATCATGCGCGGGTGAGAGGCTTTAAAGGAAAAACTCATCGCAGGAATGGTGCCGGAGGGCAGCGCGTCAGGACTATCCAGAAAGAAGATGAGCCGCCAGTTGATGAACTCATAGAGTGCTGTGCGCTCATTCTCTGCGGCATAAAGTACACCGTCTTCAGCCCCTATGGGTCGGAAGCGGGAGCCATATTGCTCTGACTGATAGCGAAACGGACTGGTCAGCAGATAATAGGTGGGATCCACCGGCACACCGGGTGGAAACTCGGGCTTGCTCTCTTCCAGCGCGGCTTCCAGTATGTCATGCTCTTCTGCTGTATCCACAAGGAGAAGGGTGGTCTCAGGCCCCTGGTCCTCCACATAGCGGTAAAGCGTGTGCTGGTAAGGCGTCAGGTTCGCTCGAATATCATCCTCTGTCCAGGGCATAAACCGGTGTTTACACCTTGGCCCTGAAGCGGTCCAGATAGTCCATGGTGCGTACCAGCCCTGCTGTGTGTTTCATGGTATCAACAGGGGCGGCGCGCAAGGCGCGATTTTCTGCCCGCAGCCAGCGGGCCATATCAGCCATGTTGCCGCCATATAAGGCCCCAAGGCTTCTGAATACCCTGATGAGATAGAGGGCCATTTCCTGATCCTTGCTGCCTTCTCGTAAGACAGACTTCTGGTTTTTCAGACGGGTGAGGGTCGCTTGTGAAACCCCGATGATGTCTGCAAGCTCCTGTCCGCTCAGCTTCAGCGCTTTGGCAGCGTTCAGCACAGCCTTGGTGATGACACGGTCTTTCTCGGAATCCGCCTTGTCAGGCCGTTTTGCTCGTTCTTCTGTGGCTGCGACGCCTGGCATAAATTCTCTCCTTGGTGAGAAGGATATCATAGTCAGCCTACTATTTGTAGATCAAATGATTAAAATAATACAATTATTGATCAAATTTTCAAATAGCTGGGCCAAACGGGTGCGATCACCAAAAATGTTTACCTGTGACGCAGTGATCTGATTAACCACTTCAAAGGTAAAGCCTGAATGCGCCAAATAGCTCGACAATT
>JBNKGK010000292.1:0-4553 GCA_050289785.1 Kordiimonas sp. | reverse complement strand
GCAAAAACGCCCTAGCCGGAAGGTAGGCTAGTGTAACAGCTATCTATCCCTGCGCCACGCCATCCTGCGTTTTCAGGCGCTGGTACAGGTAGCCAAGGCCAATCAGCGTACCGCCCAGCCCCATGAAGGAAAGCGCCCGTGCCACGCCTTCAAGCTGTGCCATATCGAACAGAAACACCTTGAAGACAACAACACCCAAAAAGCCAAGCCCTGCCATGCGCAACTTCCGCAGTTCCATACGAATACCGGCAAACAGCAAAGCCACTGCATAAACAAGCCAGATGAGAGAATAGGCATAAACCTCCCACTCTGAGGCAGCCATGCTGTCGCCACGCGGATGAAAGAAGTGCCGCACTTCCGCACTCAGCCAGAAGAAGAACAGCAACAGGGCCGCCACTCCATAGAGCTTTTGACTGGTGCGTTTTCCAGCCTTTGTTGCCAGCCATGTTTTAACAAGCAGCAAGATAGCAGGCACAAAAAGCTGCAGGGACTGTAGGTTCACAAGCGGCCATTTGCCCAAATCATCCTGCCCGAAAAAGATATTATTGAGGCCTGCTCCACCAAAAACAATGGCCAGAAAGCTGGTCACTGTCATGAAACGCCGCAGCACCTGATAGACCATGCCATTTTGTAACTGCCTGCACTCCAGCCATAATAAAAGCGTTGTCGCGGCAGACCAGTTGATGGTCTGGAGGGCCATTTCCAGACTGGTTGGCTTGCCATCCAACGCGCCTGTCTTACCCGACAGAACCCTTATTTCAAGCGTGACAAAGGCAATGGTGAGCAGGATGCACCCGGCCTTGAGGATTGAGACCAAATGATCTTCCTCCTCCTCTTCCTGGAACAATCTGGCCGCACCATAAAAAACAGCGGCTGTGAGGCCGTAGGCGTAAAAGAGCCAGTTGATAAGCGGCAGCGGCTCACCTTCGCCATAATCCAGCACAGAAGTGTTCAGGAACAGCCTGACAAGCACAATAGAAGCAAACAACAAGGCGACAGACCGGAGCGCATCAACAGAGATAAAATTGCGCCAGAGATACCCAAGCGCCAGCACTTCCAGCGCCAGCGAGAGGCTTAACCAGGCATCCCGCAAGGTCATGGCAAGCGCGAGAGACAGGGCAAAGCTAGCCCCCGCTGCATAGGCGGCGATGGGCAGGCGCATCCCGGCCTCTTCCCTGTTATTAAGGGCTACAACCGCCCCGGTGAACAGAAAGGCGATAAACAGGGCAAGCGCGGCATAGGGAAGCCCCACTTCAAAATCATTGAGCCTGCCATAGGCGATGACCAGCACCAGAAGCGGATAGCCTGCCCCCACCGTGGCCCAGGTAGCCTTGCGCATCAACTGCGGCAAAGTGAAGAACACACCAAAGCCAACAGCCGCCGCAAACAAAGTGGCAACAGTTGCAAATTCACCCAATTTGGGATGCCCAATGGGGGAGAATGCAAAATGCATGGCCTCTCTGGCGGGCATGTAGGATTGCATATTGAATAGATCGGGCAAATGCCATGTAAGCAGAAGGAACAAGCTTGTTGCCAACCCAACAAGCAGAGAAAGATCATGCTCTGCATCCCGCGAAGCGGCATAGGCCAGGCCAATAATCGCAGCCCCAAACAGGAACAGGCTCACAAAATCATAATGCTCCAGCCGCACAATACTGGTAAGCAGAAACAGGCACAGAAACGCCACGGTATCTGACATCATGGAAACAGGATGCGTGGGGAAAGAGCCCCAGAGGCTTGCATCATCAGAGCGATCAGGGCTCGCGCCGCGCAGCATGGCTATATTCAGCCCAAGCAGGATAAGAATATACAGCCCCACAGGCAGGGCATCCCCCACGTGCCAGGCCGTAAATATCCACAAAACCACCCACAGGGAGGCAAGGGAAAGGCTTGTCGCCACAACACCCGCCCAGGCTTTTTGCCGCGCCACATAAAGCGCCGACGCCACAACGAACAAAAGGTAAGGAAACAGGGTCCAGGCGTTTGCATTGCCGGTCGAGACCAGCGCAGGTGCCGCCATAGCGCCTACAAGGCCCAGATAGGCCACAAAAGCCCCCTGCAACAGGGCAAGGCCCATTGCCACCACAGATACAAGTGCAAGAAGCACAAAGGCCGCCAACGGCGGCATCAGCTCATGGAAAGCATAACCACTGTAAATCGCCGCAAATAAAATGAACAACCCAGCCGCAGAAATGGAACCGGGCAGATAATCAGGCCGCCCCTCAAGCCAGCTTATATCACCGCGCTTCTGGCGAACCCTTTCCCCAAACAGGGCAAGCCCAAGGCCCAGCAAGCTACCAAGCCACAGCCGCGCGGTGGGGGAAAGCAGCTCTGAATCAATAGAATATTTAACCAGAAAGCCACCACCCAGCGCCAGCGTGATACCGCCTAGCCACATAAGCCATCTGGTGGATAAATTCTCTTCCGCTGCTTCAAATGCCCCGTTTTCAACAGAGGCAGCTTCTTCAGGCGCTGCCGTTTTAGCCGAAACATATTCATCCCAGGCACCGGTAGCCGCTGGTTTTGGTTTTGCTTTCGGTTCTGGCGCAGGCTTGGCCGTTTCCGGCACGGAGGCGGCGGCCTGTTTTACATCTGATTTTAAAACAGGCTCCTTGCCTTCCTGAGGCACCTGTCTGTTCAGCAGGTCTTTGATATAGCCATCATGCAGGGAAAGCTTTTCCTCAAGCCCTCGTATTTGACCAATAAGCTTCGACACTTTCCAAAACAAAAAAGCGCCCAGAAAGAAAAGAAACAAATTCAAAAAGTACAAAACCAGCCCCCATCAACGCACCAATAGTGTATTCGCGCACCATTTGATTGCATAGCCTGTGTCAATGTCCAGAAAATAATAGAGAATAGTTTATATTGGCCTGCTCAACGCAATATTATTTGTATTTGGGGTGCAGCAGCATTGTTTCTTCTGTGACCGGTAGATCAGTGACAGGAGCATCGGTGCGCATGATAGAAACCAGCATCTGCCATATATGTTGCTTATTGAACCGGCAGCCTCTCTCGGAAAGGTTGGCATAATTAAAGGCAACGATTTCTTCTATCCAGTCTCTGACACTAACGAACTGCGGGTTCGTCCGGGCGGGCATATGTGCAAGCATATACACCGCCCCAATAACACTTAAAATACAGCCGATAAAAAGAACCGTACGATAGGGAACAATCGAGAGAAAATAGCCCTCTGGCCAATAACCAGCCGTCAACAGCAAAATAAGCGGCACAACGAACAAAAAGCTCAAAGCGAGCAAAGTTCAAAAGCCTGAAACCACGCCTACCAGCATAAAGCTTTGAGAAAGCTGGTCTCGCAGAAAATCGCGAGCATCACGAGGTAATTCGTCAAGTGAGGAATCCGGAGATAGCGGCACCTCAGGGTATTTGTCACGCAAATGGCGGCGCATTACATAAAACACTTCTGCACTGGCACATTTGCCACTTTCCAAAGGTTGCAGCTTTTGCAACAGGCAGCGATAAATATCGCCCACCTTATACCAACTGGCGCATTCCTCATCAGAAAAGCGTAAGCCAAAGCTGCTTTCCAAATCTTCTATCATAGCCACATCATTCATCTCGTGTGGATAATAGCCAATAGAGCCCAGATGATCCTGCATATGTCGCTCCGCAAAAGTCATTCTTAACTTCATACAAGCAAATATACGCGCATGGGGCATGCTCGCTCATTTGGGAACCCCTGTCAATTAGCCTCAGCAGGGCTATTCCGCATTTTTCGCTGGCCACCGGGGGGCGAATTGTGGTTAAAAGCGGCAATAAATATGAGGCGCAGGCGGGTTTGTCACCCGGTCGTGTCATTCCAGAAGCCAATTTGGCCCAAATCCCTGATTTGGATGGCAAATTGAGCTATCTGGAATCCAGGCGGCATTTGCCACAAGTATCTTCTGGATTCCAGATCGCAAGTCTCGCACACCGAAAATGATATTTTCGGGCTCGCCTAATGTCTGGAATGACAAAGCAGAAATGGCCCCAGCCAACGCCACTGGTAACCGCACATTTTCGGGAGCATTCTATGCAATCTTTCATTCCACCAAAACGCACCCTGATGGGCCCTGGCCCTTCTGATGTTCATCAGCGCATACTGGATGCCATGGCGCGGCCAACCCTCGGCCACCTAGACCCTGATTTCCAGCGCATGATGGAAGAGGTGAAAGCAGGCCTGAAGGCTTTGTTCAAAACTGAAAACAAACTGACCTTCCCTGTTTCTGCCCCAGGCTCTGCCGGCATGGAAAGCTGCTTTGTGAACCTGGTGGAAGAAGGCGACACTGTTGTTGTGGTGAAAAACGGCGTGTTCGGCATGCGGATGATAGAGAATGTGATCCGCGCTGGCGGCAAGCCTGTCACCGTTGATGTGGAATGGGGCAAGGCCCCGGAGCTAAGCGCCATTGAAGATGCTTTGAAGGCAAACCCGGAGGCAAAAATTTTGGCCTTTGTTCATGCAGAAACCTCCACGGGTGTATGGTCTGACGCCGCAACAATTTGTGAGCTGGCCCGCAAATATGATTGCCTCACCATTATGGATGCCGTGACCAGCC
>JBNKGK010000291.1:0-4630 GCA_050289785.1 Kordiimonas sp. | reverse complement strand
CTGCTCCCCAACGACGGTTTCATAAACACCTGCATAAAGGCCAAGATAGCTATAGAAAGCGATAGCCATCACGCAAGCAAAGGCAGCCACAAAACCAACAGCCTTTTTAACAGGCCTGCTGCTGTCCCCGCTCTCCATTTCCTGCATGAGCGGCGCATAAGCCTCTTCAAAAGCCGCATCATCTGTGAACCGCTCAGATGATTTCATCATAACGGCTACCTTTTCAAAGGCCTGCCTGTTCTTTGTACTGCTATCAAGCCATTCGCGCAGAGCCTGATGATCCTCTCTGGTGGTATGGCCGGATGTCAGGCGCACATACCATTCGACAGCATCAACAGGCTGTGTCATTTGCCTTTTTTGTTCGCCAGACATCAGAAATTCTCCATACTTGTATTCAGGTGAGCGATGGCGCGGATCATGTGTTTCTCAACCGTACTCACAGAAATGCCCATGGCCTTCGCCACCTCGGCGTGAGGCAGGTGTTTCATTCTGTGCAGAATGAAGGCCTGCTTGCATTTTGGGGGTAATTCATCCAGTTTCCGCATGAAGAAGCGCAGCTTCTGTTTATGCGCCAGCACATCATCCTGAGTGGGGCTTTCGCTTACCAGTTCATCATGGTCCAACCCTTGGTGCTCCGGTACATGATGGGTTTTGCGCCGACGCAACAAATCGCGTAACACAAACACAGCCACACGGAAGATAAGGCCACGTGGATGCTGCACAGCTTTCAAATCAGGCCCTTCCGCCAAGCGGAAAAACACTTGCTGCGTCATATCTTCCGGGTCTTCATCGGCGGGCAGGCGGCGCCTGAAATAGGCCATCAGAGTTTGCCTATATTCACTGTAATAATCTTCAACATCCCTGATCGTATGCTTCATAGGCACAGGCACCACTGGCGTTGCTCGGCAGACGGGCTCTAGCCGCTTCTGTTTTTCAGCATATCCATGCTCCCCTAACATAATGCTAACACGCCCTTCCCTCCGTTGCCAATGTGGGTTTGAACAGACCCTCTCAAAAAGGGAAGTCGCAGCAGCGCACGAGAACCTCCATAAAAAAATGAAAAAAGTTTAGGACGTGAAAAAGGGGCCAAAAGGCCCCTTTGGTTCAATCTTTTATAATGGCCTGATAGACCAGTTGATGGAAGCGTGAGCGTGAAGGGATGGCACCGGGCGGGCTGAGCTGTGTCATGATCAGGCCCACAATGCCTTTTTTCCTGTCTATCCAGAAATCTGTGCTGGCGCCGCCGCCCCAGCTATATTCCCCATCAGAACCGATGGTGGTTGTAGCGGCTGCATCCTTCACCACAAGGCCACAAAAACCAAAGCCAATACCCCGGGCAGAATGGGCATAACTGCCCATATCGCCAAGCGGCTGATCCCCAAACTCAGGGCCTAACTGGTTTGACATCATCAGATTAATGCTGGCAGGACTGAGAAGACGAACACCATCCAGCTCCCCCTCATTGGCCAGCATCTGGGCAAAACGAAGGTAATCCCGCGTGGAACCCGCAAGCCCAGAACTGCCGCTTTCAAAGGAAGGCGGGCGGCTATAATCATTGCTGATCCGTCCATAAATGCCATGAGCAAGGTCATCCCCTGTTACGGGTTCAATACTCCCCTCCTTTGTGGGAAGATACTGAACCATCAGCTGATCCATCTTATCCGCCGGCACGAAGAAACCAGCATCTTTCATATCCAGCGGCTTGAAAATGCGTTCCCTAAAGAACTGACTGAGCGGTTGGCCAGAAATAACTTCCACAAGGCGGCCAAGCACCCCCATGCCTTCACTATATTCCCATTTGGTACCAGGCTCCGCAATCAGCGGCAGTGAGGCTATGGTCTTCACATAGTCTTCCGCCGTTGTACCGTTCAACCGTGCATAGTTGGTAATCAGCCCTGCATCCTGATACATCTTCCCAACAGGGTGGTTCCATAGATAATAGGAAAGACCTGCCGTATGGGTAAGGAGATGTTTGATACGAATTGGCTCTTTCGCTGGCGTCAGGCTGCCATCATCCTGATACACGTTCATCTTGCTGAATTCCGGCAGATACCAGGCAATGGGGTCATTCAGGCCAAAATGGCCTTCTTCGTAGAGCATCATGGTGGCCACGGCGATGACTGGCTTGGTCATGGAATGCCAGCGGAAGATAGCGTCTTCCTGCATGGGTTTGCCTGCTGCTACATCCATTTTGCCCATGGTTTCAAAATGCACCAGCTTGCCGTGGCGGCTGATCGCTGTGATGAACCCAGCGGCCTTGCCTTCCTCTACAAATTTCATCAGGGTAGGTTTGATACGTTTCAGCCGTTCAGACGACATACCAACCTTCTCTGGCTCCACCTCAGGCAAACCATGCTTGCCTGAGGCCATCACTGGTGGCATGGCAAACGCGCCCAGACAAAAGAACGCTACAATAGTACCGCGAATATTCAATCTCACTGTCTTTTCTCCCAGTTATTAGAGCTTATTTTTGATTGAGAAGCCTGTAATTGCGACCAATCATTTCCGGATCACCACCCTGGGCCCACCAGAAAATCAGAACTTTCAAGGGTTCATCGCCCTGTACTGTTAAACCATGAGCGTGCCCCCCCGGATGATGAATAGCCATCTTTTCTTCTACGGCAATATCCCCGCCATAGACTTCATCATAATGGAATGTCGCCTTCCCACTGAGGATATAATAGATTTCTGATTGATCATGAACGTGCAGGGGATAGAGGGTGCCTGGCGCAAACTCAGTGTAGAGCAATTTAGCATCCCCTGGCCCTTTGGGGTTGGCACTGCCTATCAGCTCCCGCCCTTTCACGCCCTTGCGCAATTGCTCAGGCCATATGCTGATCCCTTCTGTGGGAATAATCGGCATCTCTTCAACATGAATTGCGTAAGAAGCAGGCGCTTCTGCTTCATGCTTTTGATCAGCCTCCATAGCCAGAAGCTGACCAGTACCAGAAAAGGCCAGACATATAACCAAGCTGTTCCTTAATATGCAACATCTCATAAAACTCACCATGTCAACACAGCGCCCTGTAAAATAGTCATGCTGGCACAGCCTGCCAAAGCAACCTGCCGCAATCTGCCTAAAGAAAATTTGTGTTTCATGTTCATGCGTTCCCTCCTCCAAGGTTTTCTGGCGAGGCTCCCGGCCTTACCGTCAATCCCCAGAACACAAAAGCGTTTCAAATCCACATCAAAACTAAAAAAAAGTTTTAACCAAGCAACACCCAACAGAAAGGGGCCATCAAAAATGGCCCCTCTAATAGATTGAAACTAGAATGTGTAACCTACTGTTACACCATAGGTGCGTGAAGGCAGATAATTCGTAAACGCTGGAAAACTAGACCCTGCGCCACTCCTGATATCACTTGCGACAAGTTCATTTGTCAGGTTTTTCGCCCATGTAGAGAGTGCCCATTTGCCTTCAGCATCTTCCAGTGTCACTCTCGCATTAAGAATGCTAAAGCTCTTTTGTGATAATCTACTGTTCTCAAATGGAGTGAAAAAGGTTCTACTCTTGTAGGAATATTCACCTCTAAGACGAGCCATACCCCACGAGCCAACAGACATAGAGTATGTTACCCCAAAGTTCGTGGCCCATTCAGGTGAATGCGGCATTTGATAACCGCTGACATCAAAGCTAGCACCTCGAGTAGCATCAAAAGCATTGGGCCATGATTTAAAACTTGCATCCAACCACGACAAACTGCCATCAAAAGACAAATTTTCAATAGGCTGTGCCTCAATCTCTAGCTCAATGCCCTTTATTGTTGCAGAAGCAGCATTCGCTGTCAGCAGCACTGGTAGACCTGTAACGGGATGATCTCTGCGTATTTCCAATTGCAGATTGGTGTAATCCATATAGAAAGCAGATAAATTTGTACGCACCCTGTCATCTGCCAAAGAGGTTTTAAATCCCGCTTCGTAATTGGTTACATATTCAGGGTCGTACCCAACACCTTGTTGTATAGCGCTGTTAAATCCTCCAGCCTTATAGCCACGCCCGACAGTTACATAAAAACTAACCATCTCTGATGGGGAATAAGTCAGGGCAGCTTTAGGAGAAAAAGAATTCCAGTTGTTGCTCAACTGCTCTGTACCGGTAATAATGTTGTTAAGACTTGTAAGGCTGTTTATAGACTTTTCCTCATAGCTGTAACGAGCACCAACGGTAAGTTTAAGTTGGTCATTAATCGGGTAGCTCGCCTCCCCAAAAAGCGCATAGGATGTTGTTTCCTCCTTGAATGAGCCAAGGGAGGTTCCCCCAGAAGCGGGAAACACACTAGGAGAATAGCGAGAAACACTACCATCAAAGAAAAAGGCTCCGACGATCCATTGCAATGAGTTTTCATTTGCAGAAGAAAGAGTAAATTCCTGAGACAACTGTTCACCATAATCTTCAAGCTCATCTACATAGCCCGCACTGGCGTCAGTGCCATCAAAATCATATGAAAAGAATAGATTATAGTCACGATACGCGCTCAGAGAGGACAGTGTGACATTGCTTAAGTCCCAATTAATTTTGGCACTAACACCCCAGACCTCTTTTTCATTAATATTGTTGTTATTCAGGCTGACAGTCCTGCCTGTTGCAAGTGTGCCCCCTAACGTTTCACCAAGTAATGGAACGCCAGCT
>JBNKGK010000290.1:0-4652 GCA_050289785.1 Kordiimonas sp. | reverse complement strand
GCGCCCCGTCGGTGGAGGCGGGTTATAGGGGTGGTTCCGCTATCTGTCAAACACCTTTTTGATCTTTTTGTAAAAAAGATTGGAACACACCTCATAAAGCCCGGAAATCCAGGGGATCCAGCATGGAAGAAAGATGACCTTTCAGGACTTCGTCTATTCCTCCTGCCCGGCGGCCTTCATCATGTTCCGGAGGGTTCCCTGATACTTAAACTCCTCTGAGGCCCAGCCAAACGCTTGGGAGTACGGGCTTTCAAAGAGGGATAGCCTGCCAAAGCTCAATTCATCTGTGCGATGAGTACCCATGGAATCGCTCAAGACATATAACCCTCTTATGGAGCCTGATTCAGTGGCAAGATTCGGCGCCACCGCCTTTTCCATAGGCCCAAATTTGAGAATAAGCTCGGAATCAGGCTTCAGAACAGGGTCATGATTCACCATGATTTCGTTCATCCCGGCCATAGAACGCGCCACCTGGCCAAGAAAGAGTCTGTTCTGAAGATCGCTCATATCGAGGCCAGCCTTATCTTTATCCAGCCTTATCTTTATTAAGAGAACCCAGAATCCAGTCTGCCATGGAAATGACGGAGCCATTTTCCAATTGAATATAAGAATCACGCAGATCACCGCTTTTATAAACGGGTGTTTCCTCCCTTTCTTTGCGGGGAAAGACCGGCACAGTGAGAGAATCACTTGCCGGTTCCTCTGCCCCCACAGACCAAACAGGCAGAAAAACATCTGCTAGCCAGAAGAAACAAACCAACCAGAACTGATTCTGCCACGCTACTATTCGCATACCGCCCCCATTAAATAGCCCCCTACTTTACGGGATGAAAGGAGGCAACTTTATGGCATCGCTGATTCACGCCTTATTTATTGCGTAATTTCACTCTATATAGAGAGAAAGGATTGCCACTGAAGGAAGACAGCGGATTAAACTTAACGACACTGAATTTTAAACTTTTTCGGAAATACTATGAATATGTTTGGCATATTGAAAAATCGGGACACTGCCACATCATCTGACAACCATTATGATGATTCAGAAGACTGTGAAACGCCACCAGCCCCAAGAAAACCAAAAATCGGCCTAGCCCTGGGCGCCGGCGTTGCCAGAGGCTGGGCGCATATTGGTATTTTACGCTGCCTTGAAAAAGAAGGAATCACCATAGATATGGTGGCCGGCACATCAATTGGCGCTGTCGTGGGTGGTGCTTATGCCTGTGGTGCCCTTGATGCTCTGGAGGCATGGGCAATCGACCTGAAAGAATATAATTTTTTCCGGTTGCTTGATCTTCGACTTAACGGCGGCCTGTTTGGGAGCGACCGTCTGAGGAAATTAATGGCTGACCGTTTTGGGAACCATCGATTCTCTGACCTTAAAATCCCCTTTACTGCCGTTGGCTGTGAACTGAAGACGGGTCATGAGATATGGCTGGATAAAGGAAATGTCTCTGAAGCCATTCAGGCCAGCTTTGCCTTACCCGGCCTTTTTGAACCACAAAAACTGGACGGCCGCTGGCTGGTGGATGGTGCTCTTGTGAACCCAGTGCCTGTTTCTGTGTGCCGGGCAGCCGGCTGTGATGTCGTGATCGCCGTTAATCTGGCGGAAGACCTGTATGGCAGAAACCGCGCCAGCAAGGACGGCGCCCTGGACAATGACAGCTTTGAAGAAGGCAATGATATTTTCACCAATATGGCTGTGGGGAACGGCTTGCTGAAACAAAGGGCCAATGCCTCTTTCTTCCGAAAAATCTTTGGGCACAAAAAAGATTCGCCCAGCATGTTCAGCAATATGGTTTCCAGCCTGAATATAATGCAGAACAGATTATCGCGGTCTCGATTGGCGGGAGACCCACCAGATGTAACGATCACGCCAAGGTGTGGCCATATTGGCCTGATGGAGTTTCACCGTGGCAGCGAACTCATCGATGAAGGTAAAGCAGCCTTTCAGGCATCTTTACCACAATTGAAAGATAGCCTGGCGATAGTGTCTCATCGAATCAATAGCTAGAGCGCAACAACCTGACCCTGGCAGCACACAAGGTGCCACCAGAGTGAGGAGAATATAATTCACCGATGCCTGCGGGTTAAGGTTTAACCAAACAGACGGCTGATAAACCCTTTTTTTGGTATCTGTGCTTCTGCCGCAGCATCTTTCATCACGGTAGCAACAGTATTGTAAACTTCTGCCCAGGCGTCTTTCAGTTCCGATGTCCAGGCATCACCCAGGCCTTTTTCCAACGTATAAAGAAGCGCACCCCCCACAATATCGTAATGCTCATCTTTCACTCCATAATCAATATGCTTCACCGCAAGCTCTTTAATTGTGGGCAGCACAGTTTCAACCTGATGCAAATTCTGGATAGCAACACCCAGGGTTTTCATCAGCTTTTCTTTCTGGTTGGACATTTCCGCAGGAAACATCGGGCGTACCTGAGGGGCAACTTCGAAGAGGCGATCATAAAAAATATCAGCCGCCTTATCGGCAATCGGGGCTACTTTCTGGAAACTTTCCTGAACCATTTTTACTGTTTCGGGGGACATTCTATATTCTCCTTAAATCATTATCTAAGATCTTGGATGGCGAGTTCCATGCCACCACTGTTGGACACCATGAAGCGGACGGCAGATTCCACTTCCTGATCTGTAAGGTCTTTATTGCCACCTCTGGCTGGCATGACGCCGCCCATTGTTGGCTCAAAACCATTTTTTGCATGGTCAAATAAAGTTGGAAGCCCTTTAGCAATTCGCTTTTTCCAACTTCTGGTACTGGTGATTTTAGGGGCACCAGAAAGACCAGAACCATGACAAACCTGACAGTTCTGGCCCCATATTTTCTGGCCCAGAACAAGAAGCTCGTGCTCAGGGGCTGGCAAACGCTCTGGCGTTACCACCCCTCTCAGGCCCCGTTCAGGCCAGGGCGGCCCTTCGGCTTCAAAAGCCTGTGCAGGAGCATCCCCCACCAAACCCTTCATAGCCAGAAGGAAAAGAACCGCCACAACTGCAACACAGGGCTTATGTCCCGAGCGTGTCATGACTAGTCTTCCAAAGGAATACGGATCACAACACCGCCCATAACATCACCAACTTTAAAGTCAGTTTTCGGCGTATCTTTATGGCCATTATGGCAGGAAGCGCAGGCCTCAGCGACAGCCACATCCGGGTAAACAGCCGTGAAATAGTTGGTGCCACCCAGTTCTTCCTCGGTGTAATAATTTTCACCAGGGTTTTCGTTGATAAAGCTCAGACCTGTTTTCTCTGCATCTGTACGCGGCGCATTCTGTTTGTTAATGGGCCAGAGAGACAAAAGGGAATAAGAGAACAGGTCTGTTTTATCCGCCACCATTTCTGAACCAAAACGAAACATCTGGGCAGGCAGAGGCGCAGCTACATTATCTTCAAAAAATTCCGACGCTTTCAGAACCTTATGTTTCTTAACCAGACGCTGTACAATCATTCTTGTATATACTGTCCGGTCAGAATCCATAACAGCATGCAGCATGTCTGCTACATCCTTTGGGGCCAAGCCTTCAGCATTGGCTGCAAGCGGGGCCGAAGCCAACATACCTGCAATTAAACTGGACTTGAAAATTGTCGATTTCATTACTATCTCCTAAGCATTGCACTGTGGGAACAAAAATTGCACATGGTGCAGGGTGTGAGGGGGAAATATGATAGCGGTCATTCGTTCCCCCTCGCGCGTTTAGCCGCCCAGTCGATACTCTCAACATGGGCAGATGGTCGCCCGGTAAAATTCGTTTTAATCAGGTCAGGATCAGCCAGCGCATCAATGGCAAACTCCAGGCTGTGGCATGACATGCACACAGGCCTGATCATTTTCTCACTCGGCCGCAGGTAGCTGTTCTGGTTATGGGTCGTGAAGAAATCATCACTCCATTTTTCTTCAATCTTGGGCATATGACAATCGGCACAGCTGACCCCCGTGCCCGGTGCACCCTCCCCTGATATTTCTGCCTGCCAGAGAGCATAATGAGGAGAAGAGAAATAAGCCTGAGTGTGCTCGTCATTATGGCAGTTGGAACATGCCTTAACGGCAGCCACCTGAATATCAACACTGTGCGGTGCATGGCATGTGTTACAGGTGCCAATTTCCTGATGCGCAGGGATATCTTTCATCTTCAGGCTAGACTCACCAACAGACATTCTTGTCATTGGCTCATCTTTAAAAAAACCGGCCAACATTGCACCCACACCTTTTTCTGGTGCTTTGCGAGGTTCCTGAATTTTAGGGTGGAAGCGCATGCCATGCTTGCCTTCCACAAAAGTACCTACCTGCTTTTTATGGCAAGAAGCACAGATTTTCATATCTGGTGTTGCGATCCAATTTTCGGCCAGAAGGGCCAGGTCTTCACTTTTCTTCTGTTTGGGAGCGTGGCAAGTGGCACAGTTAAGGCCAGCCTCGGCATGGCCAGAAGCCTGCCAGTCAGCAATGGCGGCTTCCGTTTTATACGGCTCAGGCGCAATCGCCTTGATGCCAGATAAATAGCCAGACAGTTCCTCTGCCACGTCACCTTTTTTTTCAAACACCGATGACCGTGCCCTGGTTTTGGCTGCAAGCTTGAGCGCCGCATGTTCCACAAACTGCGGATCACCCGCATGACGGGCCAGAAAATCTTCATAGAGGGCTGTGT
>JBNKGK010000289.1:0-4656 GCA_050289785.1 Kordiimonas sp. | reverse complement strand
AGCACGGGACTATGGCCTTGCCTATGCGCGTATGGGAGTGGCCTATTCGCCGGATGGTCGCTGGTTTTCACCCGAAAATGATAGCGTATATCTGTTCTCAGATTTGGAAATTCCGGTACCCAAAAGACCAGAGGTGACGATTGTGGGTAGGCTTGGTTATGATGCTCGCTCTGGTCGCACCAACCTGTGGGATTGGGCGGTTGGTTTTTCCGCTTTCGTGAAGAATGTGGAAATCAGCCTGATGTATGAAGATACCACCTATAATGGCTCGCTGGGGAATGGGAACCTCGCCCTTGGGGCAAGGCTTTACTTCTAGATTAATTGTGAATGACGGCTTTAATGGGTGATGTTGAAGTTAGAAAACTGAAAAAGCAGTTTCCTTTAAGAAATAATTATAATAATTTAGGGTCTATTGAAAAATAATTTTCAATTACCATATATTTATATGGTTCTGATTTTAATGTGTAGTCTTGGAAACTATACAACGAGACACAGCCATCAACCCAATCAGGCATATGCGACCCTAAAAAACAGATTAGTTTTATTTGTCCTACCCTGTAAGGAGGATGAACCCTGCCAGCTGCATTTTACTCCATGTAGAATGGTTGCCGGGTCAAAGGGGTTGCCTTAATCGCGAGAGGACAACAGTTGACAGAAGTAAACAAAGCTAAGGTCTATTTAGTGTGTTTTTCACTTCTATTGTGTAGTACAATAGGCCTGCAGGCACAGGATAAAACCCAAGCTATACCGGAAAATGCGCATGAGAAAAGCTATGGTGATGGGTGGCGGTGTGATGCCGGTTTTCATGATGTGGATGACCAGTGCGTTTCCATTACAATACCGAAAAATGGTTACCTTACAGGGAAAAGTTACGGCCAGGGGTGGGCTTGCTCTTTTGGTTACCGTCAGCCAAATAATTCTTTTGGCTGTGAGTCCATTTCCGTGCCCGCAAATGGCTACCTGACAGACACGAGCCACGGTGCAGGCTGGGCCTGTGATAGACAATATCGCCGTGAGGGCAAAACATGTGTGCTTGTTCAGGTACCGGAAAATGGCTACTTGTCTGATTCCTCTTCCGGGGATGGCTGGCTATGTGAACGGGGGTACCGGTCAAAGGGTGATCGCTGTGAGCCTGTGCACGTTCCGGAAAATGGCTATCTGACTGATGCCACTTATGGTAGCGGCTGGGCCTGTAACCGAGGGTTTAAAATAGTGGGAAGTGAATGTAGGGCGATTATAGCGCCGCCACACGCCTATCTTGATCCCTCTGCCTATCAGACAGGCTGGAAATGCGAGCGCGGTTACAAACCGTGGGGTGACACCTGCGCAGTCGTTAAAATCCCGGAAAATGCACACCTCAGCTATGCAGGGAATGAGTGGGTCTGTAATCAGCCTTATGTGGAAAAGCAGGGGCAATGTGTGGTGCGCTCAGAGGAATAAGGTTTTCCATACCAGTTCAGGCGCGTTTCCGTGCAGCGGTGATGCGTTTCTCCATATCGGGTAGCAGGGCGGGGGTGCAGGCAAGAATGCGGGCCTTGAGCGGCATTTCCTGATTAAACACAAGAGGCTCGCCTCTGCTGTTGCTGATGTGCCCGCCTGCTTCTTGCACAATCAGTGTGACGGCGGCCACATCCCATTCTGATTTAGGCCTCAGGGTGAAGCAGCAATCAAATTGCCCGTCCGCCACCTGGCACAGCCTCAGCGCCACGGAATTTGCCTGTTCTATGACCATGCTCGCAGGCCAGGGCAAGGGCCACACGCGCTCTGAGCGAAAAGCTTCCGGGGCCCCCATCATGCGGGCTTTATTGATATCCGTCTGCCCACTTACCTGAATAACAGCTCCATTTTTTGTGGCGCCTTTACCGTATTCTGCCAGATAAAAAACATCACGAGCAGGGGCATAAAAAGCGGCCAGCACAGGCTGGTGGTTTTCAATCAGCGCGATGGAGACACCCCAGTCATCTCCCCCGCGCAGGAAGGCGCGTGTGCCATCAATCGGGTCAATCACCCAAATCTTATCATGCTTGTATCTGTCGGGCCGGTCTGTCGTTTCTTCGGAAAGGCAGCCATAACCCGGCCTGTCAGCCAGTAAATAGCCCTCAAGGAAGTCATTCACCGCGAGGTCTGCTTCAGAAACGGGGTTGTCAGGGCTTTTATCCCAGCTTTCAATATCCCGCCGGAAGTAGGAGAGGGCAATCTCCCCCGCCTTTGTTGCAGCTTCGGCAATCAGTGCAGCATCCTTTTTTTTTGTTGCCGCGTCGGTTGCCATTCTTTGCCCGTGTCCTTTATGCGCCTGCGACCATCATGCCATCAATACGCACGGTTGGTGCGTTGGTGCCATAGTGGAATTCGAGGTCTGATGCTGGCACAAGGTTCATAAACATATCCTTAAGATTACCGGCAATGGTGATTTCGCTCACGGGCGTTGTGATCACGCCATTTTCGATGCGGAAGCCTGCGGCCCCGCGGCTGTAATCCCCCGTTACGCCGTTCACGCCCATGCCGATCAGCTCTGTAACATAAAGCCCGTCTTTAATGTCGGCTATCAGCTCGGCGGGGCTTGCTTCCCCCGCGCCCATATAAAGGTTGCTGGTGCTGATGCCGGGGGGGGAGCATGTCCCGCGGGAGGCATGGCCTGTGACTTCCATGCCCAGTTGCCGTGCGGTGGCGCTGTTCAGCATCCAGCCGGTTAAGGTGCCATCTTTAATCAAGGTGGTGTTGGCCACAGCCACGCCTTCGCCGTCAAACGGTTTGGAGGAAAGGCCGCGCACCATCAACGGGTCATCAAAAACATGCACACCAGGGGCAAACACAGGTTTGTGCAGCTTATCCTGCAGGAAGCTGGTGCCGCGCGCAACGGCGCTGCCGTTAATGGCACCTGCAAAATGCCCCAGCATGGTTTTGGAAACACGAGGGTCAAACACCAGTGGCAGCTTGCCGCTTGGCACACGGCCGGGGTTTAGCCGCCCTACGGCCAGTTCGCCCGCTTTCTTGCCCACCGTAGCGGCACTATCGATATCGCTGAAATGCCGCGCTGCGGTGAAATCATAATCCCGCTCCATGCCCGTGCCGGTGCCTGCCACGGCCGAAACAGAAAGGGAAAAGCTGCTGCCTTTGTAATGCCCGCTAAAGCCATGGCTTGTGGCCAGTGTGATGGCCCAACTGCTGGCGCTGGCACCTGCGCCGTCACTGTTGGTGACGCCTTCTACGGCGCGGGCGGCATCTTCCGCTTCAGCGGCCATTTCGCGTAGTTTGTCGGCAGAAACATCTGTATCGTCATATAGGTCAAGCGCGGCCAGTGGGCCTTTGTGCAGCCGTTCCTCGGGGGCCATGCCGCAATAGTCATCCTCCGGCACGGCTTTCGCCATGGCGATGGTTTTCTCTACCACTGTTCTCAGGTTTGCCGGGCGCCTGTCACTGGTGGAAACCATGGCCTGCCGCTTGCCAATAAACACACGCAGGCCAATATCCTCGCCCTCGCTGCCATCCACATCCTCAAGCTTGCCTTCGCGCCAGGAAATGCTTTTGGATTTAGCGTCCACAGCCACGGCATCGGCCGCATCTGCACCCGCTTTCATGGCGGCGCTTATCAGGTCTTGAAGCAGGGTTGATGTGGTATCAGGCATGGAATTCCTCGGGAATCGTTTTGATCTTTATGAACAGGCAATAAGCCACAGATAGCAAGGCAGGGCAAGGTGGGAAAGTGATTTAATGCAAGAACTCATCTCAGCTGTCACCCCGGACCCGACGCATTAGCGTCGGAACCGATCCGGGGTCCAGAGATTCAATAAAGCCTTCGCCTGAAAAAAGGCATTGGGGCGAAGCCGTGTTTGTTTACTGGATCCCGTGTCGTAACCTGCCTGCGGCAGGGCACGGGATTGGCGATGAAAGCCATGAAGCAGCAGGGAACTGCGCTCCGCAGCCCTGCATAGCCCGTTTACCTATCCATCAAGCTTGGGTTTCAAAAGCTGGTTCACCACTCCCGGGTTCGCCTTACCCCCCGTTGCTTTCATCACCTGCCCCACAAAGAAGCCAATCAACTTGTCTTTACCGGCACGATATTGTTCCAGCTGGTTCGGGTTTGCGGCAATCACGTCATCAATGATTTTTTCAATCTCACCGGTGTCAGAAACCTGCTTCAGGCCTTTTTCTTCCACAATGGTGTCAGCGTCCTTGCCGGTCTCAAACATAATTTCAAACACATCTTTGGCAATACGGCCAGAGATAGTGCCATCTTCCACCAACACTAGAAGGCCAGCCCCCTGCTCAGCTGAAACCGGGCTTTCCGTGATGTTTTTACCGTCTTTATTCAGCGCCCCAAAGAAATCACCTGTCACCCAGTTAGAGGCTTTGGCTGCAACAGCCTTGGCATCCTTACCTGTTTTCTTAGTCAAGGCAGCAATTAGCTTTTCAAAGAAATCAGATGACTCTTTTTCTGCCACCAACACGCTAGCATTATAATCTGTCAGGCCCAGATCATTCACCAAACGAGCTTTTTTCTCGTCCGGCAGTTCTGGCAGGGTTTCGCGGCGCTGATCAGCGATCTGACCCCGAAGAACCGCGCGCTGCTCGCGCGGCGCGACGAGTTGCAGGCAAAAATCGATCAGTGGCATCGGGACCGGGGCGGCCAGCCGCATGATCATGAGGGTTACAAGG
>JBNKGK010000288.1:0-4662 GCA_050289785.1 Kordiimonas sp. | reverse complement strand
GGCTGTTTAAATCGCTCAAGGGTTGTTTTATGCTTAAAGACTTTGATCTTGGCGCAGAACGATTTTATGAGGATTCAAGAGAATAAACGGCCTGCCAGAGGCATAACGAAAGTGGCCCCTTGTGGCCCAAACAATTTAAGCTTGTCTAAAGGGGGGGGCGTAGCGTAAACTAGCCGCTGATAATAGCTCTGGACTTTGATAAAATATTACATTGGTTCAGGGTAGGGTGTATAGCGTTCCGAGGGCTAGAGTAAATGAAACCAGGAAGACCAAAACGCAATGCGTCTGGCAAACAGGCAGATGCCGACCTCGCTTTGAAGACACACTATATTGTGAAGGAGCTGGGTTTGCCGGTTGCTGTTTTTAAACAGCATAAGAAACTTGCGAACTATTCGATTGATAAGATGAAAGCGAATGTTGCTTGCGTCACAGAAGAGCTGGGCTTGCCGCTTAAGCTTTTCAGATTATGCCCAAGCCTGTTCAGTTATTCCACTGATAATATCAGGCGGAAGGTTTCTTATGTCACCAAGGAACTACGTTTGCCTGTGAAGGTGGTGGAGCAGTGCCCCTCTCTTATCGGGCATTCGCTGCAGGCTTTGGAAGAAAAAGCCAATTATGTCAAGAACGAACTTAAGCTGCCGTTGAAGGTTTTTCGACACAGACCACAGCTGTTTTGCTATTCCTATGCGAATATAGAAAGCAAAAAGAAGTATATCTGTGATGAACTTGGCTTGCCTGCCAAAATCTTTCTGCAGCGCCCACAGCTTTTTGGTCTGTCTATTAAAAATATGAAAGCTAAGGTACGTTTTGTGACAGAAGACCTGGGTTTGCCTGTCACGGTATTCCGGCAGGCACACGGTATTTTCGGGCTTTCCATGAAGCACCTGAAGGCAAAGGCCAAATATTTTACGAAAGAATTAGGGCTTAATCCTAAAATTTTCAAAATGCACCCTGCTTTGTTTGGTTATGCTTTTGAAAGCTTACAGGAAAAAGTATTCTATCTTACTCAGGTTCTGAACTTGCCGATTGCGCTTTTTGAACGGCATCCCCAGCTTTTCAGCCTGTCACTGGATAATTTTCAGGCCAAGGTGGACTATTTCACCAATGAGCTGGGCCTTGAGCCCCGTCTCTTCCGGCATCGCCCTCAGCTTTTCAGCTATTCTCTCGATAACATTCAGGAGAAGGTAACCTACCTGACGGATGACCTGAAGATGGAAACCAAGATGTTCCAGCGGCGTCCGCAGATTTTGGGTTATTCGCTGGATAGCTTGAAAGAGCGGGTCCGTTATGTGACCAAAGAGCTGCGTGAGCCCGTTGAAATATTGCGGAACAACCCGCAGCTTTTCAATTATTCGCTTGAAAATCGCGTGAAGGTTCGAGTTGCTTTCCTGAAGGAACAGAAAGTTGATATGCCTTTTCCGCAGTTTGTTTATGAACCTGATGATATATTTGCTGAAAGCGTGGGATGTCCTCTCAGTGTTTACGAAGCTTTCAGGGCCGCCCGCATTGCTGAAAGGGATAATCTGGTACAGATGTCCTCTGAGCGACAAAAGGATGTAAAGGCTTTCAGAACAGGTTTGAATGAAAACACACAGGATTTCAAACGTCAGAAAGCAAGTTGATCTAGCGCGGCAAAATGCTGTTAATTGATAAGAGCACAGGTTAGCCCCACTTTTGTGGGGCTTTCTTTTGTCTATTTAATAAAATTAAATGAATAATTTCCATTTATTTTCATAGAGTTATCCTCTTATTGATTCTTGTTTTTAAGCGGTTTTTTACATGATGTCTTTAAAATGCGATTCCAAAGGGCATGAAGCCCTGTCAGGCATTATGGAGATATTTCATGCGTGTAATCGCTGTTACATCACAAAAGGGTGGGTCAGGCAAAACCACTCTTTCAGGTCATTTGGCTGTAGAAGCTGCTCGTGCGGGTGTTGGTCCTGTTGCCCTTATTGATGCAGACCCCCAAGGTAGTTTAACCGCTTGGTGGAATGAGCGGGAGGCGGAAGCGCCTTTGTTCGCTCAGGCGCAGCTTGCCACATTGGAGCAAGACCTGCAGGTGTTGCGTCAACAGGGCGTACGCCTTGTCTTTATTGATACACCACCAGCTATTACTCGTTCCATTCAAATGGTTGTTCAGAAATCTGATCTGGTGTTGATACCAACCCGTCCAAGCCCTCATGATCTGCGTGCTGCAGGGGCAACAGTGGATCTTGTTGAACGCTTGGGCAAGCCTCTGGTGTTTATTGTCAATGGGGCGACGGTGCGGGCACGGCTTACGGGTGAAGCGGCCATCGCTTTATCTCAGCATGGCACAGTGGCACCAGTGGTCATTCACAACAGACAGGATTTTGCCGCCAGCATGATTGATGGACGCACGGTGATGGAAGCAAATGAAGGGGGACGTTCTTCCGCTGAGATTACGGAACTCTGGAACTATGTGCATGATCGCATCAATAGGCTGCCGGTTAAGGCAAATTTCAAGAATATGCCGATGGCTCGATCTCCTTTTGGCAATCGTGCAGTCGCTGCGGCAGAGTCTGTCGCACACTAAGACTCGAAGAAAGGTAAATCCATGGCTATGGCTTCTCTCAGTTCGTCGCTTCTGGCTCGCAAAGGGCAGGCACGTCCGGCGGTGCCTGCTTCAGAGCTACCAAGGCAGGGTACAGAGATTTTGATGTATCCCGTTTTCGCCAAACAGAAACCGGCTCTGCTTCATAATCAGACACCTTCTCGAGAAAAACAGAAACCTGTAGAAACAACACCTGCCCGTGCTCAGAAAACACTGCGCCTCAACAAAAAAGTGGATGCTGATCTGCGCCGCGTGGCCAAGCAGAAGAAAATGACTCAGCAGGCGTTGATGGAACAGGCTGTCATGAACTGGCTTTCCCAGAATCAACACGATTGATCTATTGTTCCATAGTTCCTCCCTGCACCGGAGGGATGCGGGAAAGGCAGAAGGTGAGTTTCCCTTTTGTTTTTCCCGCTACTGGATCAGGCAATAAATTTAGCGTGGTGGCCGGGCAAAACAGTCAAAACCTGCCCGTTTCAGGGTCACACAGCGCAGCACGGCACCGCCCATATCATCCACAGGACCAAAGATCAGCCGGTAGAGTCCAGGCCTACTGATTGATTCAGTGACTTCACTGAATAAATCACCCACAGCTTGCCCTTGTGTTGAGATGATCACTTTCTGAAGCTTTGTTACTTCTTCCTCTGACATGGCATACCCCACTTCAAGGTGCCAAACGGCATCCCAGTTTTTTGGGGCCTCGGGTTTGGTGGTGGGGGCTTCCTGTCCCGCGATTTCTGATTTTGGCTGTGCCTCGGGAGTTATGCCTGGTTGGGCCGGTTCGGGGAGCTCTGTATCTTCCCTATCTTCCTTATGGATATCTGCAGGATCACCAGTCAGTAGATAAATAGCCAGGGGGGAGGTGCTAAACCCTTCTTCTTCCAGGTTGCTGGCATATTGTTTGCCGCGTAATTGGGCCCGAGCGTTCAGTTGTTCGCTCATGGCAATTTCTGTTTCTATGGCAGCCTCATATTTTTTTGATGCTGCGCGCCAAACAAGCCCATAGGCCCGGATAGGGTCTGGTTTGACCAGATCACCTGAGCCATTCCAGTAAAGCATACCCAACATATAAAGGGCCTCGGGATTGCCCCGCAGCGCATAGAGCTGCCATATGGAAAAAGCCTCCCGGATGGTCTCCTCACTGTCATCACCATCAAAAAACAGCAAATTGGCAAGGGAAAGGGCGGCGCGTTGATGCCCCAGTTGAGCAGCCAGCCTGTAGAACATGGTAGCAACAGGGATAGACGGTTTTGCGCCAATGCCTAGCCTGCGAATCTCAGCCAGATGGAAAAAAGCTTCAGCATCCCCTGTTTCGCCAAGCCGTTTTAGTTCTTCGGCTCCCATGTCAATACTGCCGTTTCTAATGAGGTCGAGCGCGGATTCAATAAGGGTGCTAAGCTCGTCATCTTTCCTGGCTTTTTCCTGATCGATGGAGGCTGTAGTTTCTTCGCTATCTACAGGTTCATCCTGTGCGATGGTGGGCGGGAAGCCCACTCCCAGAAGCAAAAGGACCAAAAAACAGCGTGTTGCCAGTTTGGCTAGTCTCATCTGTACAGAACCCCAACTAATTATTGGCTGTAATTTAGCATAAATTTTAGGAAAACACCTCTAAAAGCATCGCGAATGTTTAAGGGTTCTTTCATGCCTTGTGCGCTAACCTGCCTTAAGTTTAATCAGGCAATAGAACGCTTGCAAGAGAGCGTATAGTGAAAAAAATGCAAATATTCAGGCCCGTCTTAATTTATGTAAGTGCCCTGACCCTTGGGGCATGTAGTTATAGCACTCAATCTGCGCCGCCGGTTCGCACAGCTCAGGCCTCTGCGCAGGCGCAAGGCACAAGTGTCCTTCAAATTGCAGATGATCTGGCAAAAAATGGCCAGCATAATGCCGCAATCCCGCTTTATCGTCATTTGGGTGCTCAATCAGGTGACCCTGCTGCCCTAGAGGGCCTTGCTGGTAGTTTGCTGGCACAAGGCGACTATGAAGAAGCTCATGCCACGCTTAAGTTATTAGTAGAGCGCGGCCAGATGACAGGCTGGTCCTGGTATCTTCTGGGTAAGGTGCAGTTGGCAACTGCTCAGTTTGAGAGA
>JBNKGK010000287.1:0-4670 GCA_050289785.1 Kordiimonas sp. | reverse complement strand
AGTGTGGCAATCGGGGCCACAAGCGCTAAACATAAAAAGGTGCAAACAGACCAGACAATTTTCTTGTGGGCAGCAGAGCGCCCTAGGCTGGGGATGTGATGCACCAATTTTCTCCCTTATTCTTTGTTTGGGTATGAAAGGGGACAGGTATTAACGAAGCTGTCTTACCGTGGTTTCAAACGCACTAATGAATGTACGGCATCCTTCATTAGGTGCTTTTGCGCTGGCAGCAACCAGAATATTGCGAAATTCAAGACGGGCTAGAACTTTTTCATACTCATCTTGTGCCCGAACAGCGAGCTTGGCCTCCGTTTTGGCGATATACTCTTCTATCAGATCGTCTTCAACTTCACAGAAACGGGCCGCTCCAGCAACGCTGCCTGCAGTGCGTGCCATGGCGATAAGCTGGGTATCCTCTCCATAAACATGGCTTGGCGAAACAAAGCCCAGCAAGCCTAAAAAGACCAGTGATATGGATTTAAGATATGTTTTTAATGTTCTGATAAGCATCTGTTTATTCTAATCCGCCATAATTCTTATATAGGCACATTAAACGCAGCCTAAAAGGCAAGCAAGAGGGGAAAATTCATTCCTGAAGGTGTATGGCATGCCGAGGAAGAAGACAAAGGCCCTAGAGAGACCCGCTTTCATAACCAACTACGCGATTGCGGCCATACATTTTTGCACTGTAAAGGGCTTGGTCTGCTCTTGCTAAAGCCGGTTCAATGGAATCTTCTTCCGGGGTCCATTGTGCTACCCCTATGCTGACAGTGAAACGCAGCTTTTCAGTCCCTGATATGGTCTTATGGGCAGCTACAGTTTTGCGGATAGTTTCAGCGATTCTAAAACAGGTTGCTTCATCACATGCGGTCAGCACCGCAGCAAATTCTTCACCTCCCATACGGCCCACAATGCCCTGGTCGTCTACAGACCGTTGCACTATTTCAGCGAAGTCACGTATCGCTACGTCACCTGCTGCGTGGCCATATGTGTCATTAACACGCTTGAAGTGGTCAATATCCATCATGATAACCCAAAGGCCACTTGTTCCCGCGGCTTCACTCACCGCTTTTTCACTCAATGTTGTAAAGCGGCGCCTATTCAGGAGGCCCGTTAAAGAGTCTGTATTCGCGAGACGGGTAAGTTCTGCCTGCTTGGCCTCCAGTTCTGCTTTGGCGTGAAATAGCTGTTCCGCCAGCGCAGCGTTTCTGGCAGCGTCTGCTTCCACCAGAGATTGGTGCATAGCGCTATCATGCTGGGCAGACTGCGCTTGGGTTACGTCGCGTATAATCCAAAGCCTGCTGGAAGAATTGTCCATCCGTTTTGTGCTACGTTCAAATGCCCGACCGTCCTGCATGGTCAATAATTCACTAAATTGAATACTGGGGGCAGATAAAACAGCCTCTACGACTTCCTCGGCCTGACCTGGGTTTGTCAGTTGCGCGTGAAAGGGCTCAAATAACTGTCTGATAGACTGGACATTTTCCGCCTTAGGGAAGAGTTTTTGTGCAACGTTGTTGATGATCTCAATCTCACCATTCACTTCAGAAATGATAAGGGCGTCTGGCAAAGCATTGATGTTCACTTCATCAATTTTGCGGCTGGCTTTCAGTGCTTTGGGTAGATTGACAAGATTGTAGCCAATGAGAAGCACCAAAAAAGCCAATGCCAGAACAAGCAGAGCTATATGGGTCTTCTCGCTCTGACCGCTAGCTAAAGCAGCGCCAACAAGGGCAATGGTGCCTGCGCTGATGACTGTCGTGATTACCTGTTGTTTAACCATACAAAACTATACATCCCAGCCCCCTGTGGCAGAAAGGAGCACTAGCGTGGGCACTTTGTCAAGTATTTGCAGGTTGAAAGTGCACAATTTAATATTGATTAAATAGTATTGGCCGCTGCCGCAATGTATAAAATGGAGCTATTCTCAAGTTAAGTTGTTTCATTATTTGATGTTTTTTGTGCGAAGGTTCTCCGGTTTCCATACGTATCAACAAATGGGTGCCTCAAGAGCATCCAAATACAGATCATTTGAGAATGAAGGTGATAGCGATGAAGAGAATGGGAAAAACATATACAGCGTTGATACTTGGTGTCGTTGCTTCAGTAGCAACAATGCCTGTTGCTGCGAAAGGCCATGGTATGGAAGCCTTCAAGGCAGCTGATGCTAATGGCGACGGTGTTGTGACGAAGGAAGAAGTTTTGGCCAAAGCCAAAGGCCATTTTGATGCTTTTGATGCCAATAAAGATGGCTTTCTTGAACTTGGTGAATTGCCTAAGGAAATGCCGGTGCCAGAGCATATGCAAAAACGACTGGAAAAGATGAAAGAGCATATGGAAAAAATGGGTAAGGGGGATGATGAGAGGCATGGCTTTATGCAGCGAAGAGGAAAGCCAAGCCGTATGAACTTTATCGCAAAACATGATGTGGATGGAGACGAGCGGGTTTCATTTGAGGAATTCTCCTCCCATGCTCTTCGCTTTCTGGAGCGTGCCGATAAAAACGGTGACGGCAAAGTGACGGAAGATGAAGCAAAAACCATGCATCAACACCATAGGGAAAAAATGAAAAAACGCGTGGGGGACTGCGAATAAAGATTTTGCTTGTAATTTAAGCGAGAACATGGCGTTTTGCGCACCCGACACTTGCCCTTTTGCAAGGCTGGCGTTAGGGTGCGCACATTATTGTTATTTCAGAGGCTACAGCCATGTTTAAAGGTTCTATTCCTGCTCTTATTACCCCTTTCACAGATGATGGAAAAGTGGACGCTGATGCTTTCCTGAAGTTTGTGGACTGGCAGGTGAAGGAAGGTTCCCATGGTTTGGTTCCTGTTGGTACAACAGGTGAATCCCCTACCTTAAGCGATGAAGAGCATAAAGAAGTTGTAAAATTATGCGTCGAAGCTGCAGGCGGGCGTGTGCCTGTTATCGCGGGTGCTGGGTCCAACAATACAGCTGAGGCTGTAGGCTATGTAGAGCATGCTGCAAAAGTTGGGGCTGATGCCGTTCTTGTGGTGACACCTTATTACAATAAACCTAGCCAAACAGGCATGTATGCGCATTTCAAGGCGCTGCATGATGCCAGTGATCTGCCAATTATTATCTACAACATCCCTGGCCGTTCTGTGGTGGATATGCAGGTAGATACGATGGCAGAGCTTTTTGAGCTACCACGCATCGTGGGCGTGAAAGATGCTACAGGTGATCTGGATCGTGTGGCCAGCCAGCGCGCGGCTATGGGGCCAGAGTTTGTTCAGCTTTCCGGCGAGGACGCTACAGCGCTTGGCCACACAGCCATGGGCGGCAGGGGGTGTATTTCCGTGTCTGCGAATGTAGCCCCGCGCTTGTGCAGCCAGTTTCAGGAATATCTGATGGCGGGTGATTTTGCCAAAGCACTTGAACTGCAGGATCAACTGCTACCGATCCATCGTGCCATGTTCATGGAGCCAAGCCCTGGGCCAGCTAAATATGCTGCATCGCTTTTGGGGATATGTTCAGAGCATGTACGACTACCCATTTTGCCAGTGAGTGAAGAAACACGGGCTGTGGTTGCGTCTGCCATTTATGAGGCAGGCTTGAGCCCTGTTGACTTCAAGTAAGGCTTCCAATGGCTGCAAAAAAGAAAAAAAAGGGAGCAAGGCCACCCTCTCGCATTGCCGCTGATAACCGCAAGGCCCGTCATCTGTATCATATTCATGATACATTTGAGGCGGGCATTATGTTGCAGGGCACGGAAGTAAAATCCCTGCGGGCGGGTGAAGCCAATATTCGTGAATCCTACGCTGAAGAAAAAAACGGGCAGCTTTGGCTGGTGAATGCTCATATCCCAGAGTTTTCCCACGGCAACCGTTTTAACCATGAAACACGGCGGCCAAGAAAACTGTTAATGCACCGACGGGAGATTAACAGATTGGCCGGCGCTGTGCAGCGCGAGGGCATGACGCTAATACCGCTGCAGATCTATTTCAATGATCGGGGCAGGGCGAAGGTGTCGCTTGGGCTCGCCAAAGGTAAAAATGTGCATGACAAACGCGAAACTGAAAAGCAGCGCGACTGGCAGCGCCAGAAGCAGCGTTTGATGAAAGATCATGGATAAAGGCCTGATATTAAAATGAAAAGGGGAAGTGCTTACTTCCCCTTTTTGGTGTTATGCGGCTTCTCTCGCCTCCTTGGCGACAGCAAGCATGGATTCCAGTGCAGGGATCACTTTTTCCCATTGCCGGGTCTTGAGGCCACAATCAGGATTGATCCAGATTTGCTCTGATTTCAGCTTCGCCAGAGCTTTGCCCGGTCTTCCTGACTTTGCAGGCGTGGGGGCAGCTTTGGACTTGCAAGGGCGAACCTTGCGCACCAAATTCTCTGTTATCTTCTTGCCAAGGCCATCAGTGGGATAACAAATATAAAGAAATTTTTATATTTTCAGTGGTGCATTGTAGTGCTTTGCTGAAAAAAGAGTGTTCAAGGACAGGTACTTCCTTTTTTCGCTGATCTTTTGTATCATCGCAGTTATGCATGCTGATGGTTGAGGGAAGATCAGCACTGAAAATTGCATGGAATTGATGATCAGTATTTATGACAGATGAAGCACGAAAACAGGTGAAAGCCACCACTATGGTGCAGGGTTCTGCCCCCAGAATGACACCAGAAAAGAAACGTTTTCTGGATGACCT
>JBNKGK010000286.1:0-4680 GCA_050289785.1 Kordiimonas sp. | reverse complement strand
GGCATAGTAGGCATCAATACGGGCATTATTTCTACGGAAATTGCTCCGTTTGGAGGTGTTAAGCAATCAGGTCTGGGCAGGGAAGGGTCTCGCTATGGACTGGATGAATATATGGAAATGAAATATCTGTGTATGGCCGGACTTTAAGTTGATATTTTAAATTAATAAAATTATATAACTATAAGAAAAATATGAGAGTTAGAGATTCTATACATAATGACCATCTACCTGCATCCTATTATGCAGTAACCTGTAATGACCAGGATAGTTTCGCCCGCCTGGAAGGGAATATCAAAGTTGATGTATGTGTGGTAGGCGGAGGTTTTACTGGTGTTTCTACGGCCTTGCGGCTTGCCGAGAAAGGGGTTGATGTTGCCCTTGTTGAGCAGAATCGCATTGGCTGGGGTGCCAGTGGAAGATGCTTCGGGGCCCTGAAAGGCGGTTTCGGGCCTGCTTTTGCCTCAGATGGAGCTTTACAGAGACTGTTTGGACCCAACAATGTTGGCACGATCCTGCAGCTGGCCCAAGATGGGCTTGATTTGGTGAAACACTGGATCAACAGCTATGCCATAGAGTGCGATTTGAAATGGGGCTATTTTGAGGGGGCTGAGACAGAACGCGATCTGGCTCATCTGACGCGTTGGGCAAAAGGTACGAAGGCTGAATGCGAGAGTATCACGCGGCGGGATGTGTGCCACTATGTGGGGACAGAAAGCTACGTTGGTGGCCTGTTATTCCCCCAGTGGGGGCAATGCCATCCGCTTAACTTGGTTCGCGGAGAAGCAAGGGTGGCTGAACAGTTAGGCGCACACGTTTTTGAGGATGCCCGGGTCTCTGATATCGACTATGGCGACAAGCTCGTTGTGGACATGGATTATTGCCGGGTGACGGCAGACAGGCTGGTGCTGGCTGGCAACGCCTATCTTGGGGCTCTGGCACCGGTGCCTGAGAAATATATAGTTCCGGTGGGCACCTATATGATTGCGACAGAGCCACTTGAGGGGCTGGAACTTGATATTCTTCCGGCAGGTCATGCTGTTTGCAATGTGGGCAACACCAGCCACTGTTATGGTATGTCTGGTGGCGGGCATTTCCTCTTTGGTGGACCCATGGCCTATAACGGACATCACCCCGCTGATATTGTGGGAACCTTGAAGCCTGTTATGGTGAAACTTTTCCCTCAGTTGAAAGATGTTGCCATAACTCATCACTGGGGTGGATATATTAGTGCTAGCAGACAGCCTGTACCTCAGCTTGGGCAGCTTGCGCCGAATGTTTATTATGCACAGGCACCTGTGGAGCAGGGTATTACGGCAAGCCATGTCTGTGGCGCGCTAATCGCGGATGCTATATGCGGAGAAAGGACAATCTTCGATATTGTGGCAAGTGCAAAGCATAGACCTTTTTTTGGGGGAAAAGTAATGAAGAACATGCTTCTGGCGCTTACCATGACCATGAGAGGAAAATGAGTGCTTTAATGCTGGTTTATGTAGCCATTGCCCTCAACGTAACATGATTTGACTTTAGCGATGTTTCTATGATGGTGCGCAAAAAGATGCAGAAGGTTATACCCGCCACCCGTATTGGCAGGGTTATTGTCGGCTGTCTTTTGGTTGTTGGTGGGATGTTGGGTTTTTTGCCTGTTTTAGGCTTCTGGATGATTCCGCTGGGCCTTGTGGTTCTTTCTGTTGATTTTCCTGTTGTCAGGCGTTGGCGCAGGCGGGTGGAGGTGCGCCTGGGGCGAAAATGGCAAGCCTGGCAAGAGAAAAATAAACGCTAGGCGCTGCTGGAGCGGTTTTGGCTTGGCCTGATACGGTAATTCCGCTATAGACCAGCTTAATGATTGGGCGATAGCCTTGTATTGATTGTTTTATAAAGCGGGAGCACCGATAATGAACATTGATGAACAGCAACGCACTTATGACGCTTTTATCAAAATTAGCGTGCGCAGCGCTGTGGCTGTTATTGCCGTTGTTGCTTTTTTGGCAGCCTTCGTAGCGTAAGCTAAAGAATAAAACGTATCACTAAAAAAGCGGCTTAAAACGGCCGCTTTTTTGTCTTCCAGCTCTGCCATTTCATCAGTGGCGAGGAAAAGCTTTTAGTTTATATTGTCCTGCTTTCAGTTCCCCAAATAGGCTGGGGATTTTGGGGTGATGCACGGGTTCATCCGTAGCATCTGGAAGCAGGTTCTGCTGCGAAACATAAGCTTCATAGCTTGTTTCTTCATTTTCAGCGAGCAGATGGTAAAAAGGCTGTCCTTTAGCTGGTCTGTGTTCAGCCGGAATAGAATCATACCATTCATCAGAGTTGGCAAACTCAGGGTCTACATCATAGATAACGCCCCTGAATGGAAAGAGACGGTGCCGAACAACCTGACCAATGGTAAAAAGTGGTTCTTTTGTTATTTTAATATCTGCTTGCACTTTTTGTTACTCCTGTACAGCGGCTGGATATAGCGGACAGTGAGCTAAGTATATCACAGTTGCTTCCACGCTGAGATAGGTTTCTGGTAGGGTGATGTCAAGCACCGCTTACAGGAAGACCCCCCTCTATTTCTTATAAGTGTCATGTTTCTATCATAAAAATATAGAAGTTTTCAGGCAGGCTGAAACGAACTAGATAGGAATAATGGAAACAAAAATGCACGAACCGATCGATATCAAAGGCCTTAGTCGCATCGTAGACCTGGAGTTGGGGCGCTTGGTGCCTGGCACCAGAGAAGAAGCGATGAAAGCAATGAAAGACCGCATTGGTGTTTATGACCTGCAAGGTGAAGCCATTGAAGCTGGTGTTGATGCCTATTTTTCGGCTTTGAAGTATAACAAGCTGGACGTTTAAAAACGGGGCTTGTCTGTACCGGCCCCGTTTTATCTTATTTTATATCTCTGGTTCCAATAACTTGTGTAAATGAACCACCACATATTTGGTCATGGCATCATCGACGCTCGACTGGCTGACCCTTCGCCAGGCACTTTCTGCCTCCGAATAAGTGCTATAGATACCTACGAGATCAAGCTTGCTTAAATCCTTAAATTCTAATGATTGGGGGTCTGTGACCTGACCACCAAAGACCAAGTGGAGGAGTTGTTTGTCTGACATTTTCAGTGTCCCTCTTTTTATATAACTATTTTGTATTATTGATTTGTTTTTCTAATTACTATTTAACAAACTTATATGACATTACCATATTTTTCCGGAGGGGCTTTCATGAATAAACCAGAACCTGCGACTTTGCTTATTTCTATTTTAGGCCGTGACAAAGTGGGGCTGGTGTCAGCTGTAACAGGCTGCTTGTTTGAAATGGGAGCGGATCTCGCTGATACAGCCTTTGCAGTGCTTGGAGAAGGTTTTGAGTTTTCCTGCGTTGCGGATTTCCCTCCGGGCGTGAGTGGTGAGGATGTGAATGAAGCTCTGAAGGAACTTGATTTGCTGGAGGGCACGCAAATTACCGTTTCGCGCTTCCCGTTCCAGACCATGCGGAATGAAACAGGTGATATAACCCATATTGTTGAAGTTACGGGTGGAGACAGACCGGGCTTGGTAGCACGCCTGAGTGAGGTGCTGGTGCAATATGAGGCAAATATCGTCCGTATGAACAGCAGGCGACTTGTTAACCAGGATGGTTATGATTATCGCACCAGATTTGCTGTTAATATCCCAGACAGCAGAAGGGAAGCGCTGGAATCAGCTTTGTATAATACCGCGGGCAGTTTACGTGTGGAGGCGGTGATTACACCAGTTTGAAAGATAATTTAGTGTGAACTGGTTTGCTCTTTTAGCCAGTTCACAAAGGCATCAAAACCGATGTCATTGATTTTGGCAGAAAAGACATCACGGTTTGTTACCAACAGGTTAATGCCTTCAAAATTCAGGTTCACAATCTGAAAGATGCTATTCTCTTTGCGCACCCGCCAGTCTGCAAGTATGGGGTCCCCTTGGTCTCGGGTCACCATTGTCTTTACGTAGAGGTGACCTCGCCTGCCTGGCGCTGGTTTTGTCCCTGTAATTTGAAGGGCCTTGAAACCGATCTGGGACATTCGCTTATCAAACTCAGCAACAATATATTCTTTCATGGCAGCCATATAGGCACTGCGTTGCTCAGCGGTGGCCGTGCGGTAGTGCCTGCCAAGCATGCCTTTTGCTAAAAGCTCAATATCTGTTGCCTGTTCAAACAGATTACGAAAAGCCTCATAGCGCTCTTTTTCGTTCAGCTTGCTATCGCTCCAGACAGCCATCACTTCTTCAGAGAGGTTCTGTATAAACTCGATTGCCCCCTTAGGGTCATCTACAGCATTACTACCATTTTCTTGCGCGGTTGCGGGTAGGGCCAAACACCATATGGAGATAATAAAGAAGGCAATCAGTTTTTTTGTCATGTTTGTTCTCTATTTATAAACCGAAGTTCTGGTTTATTCTGCTGTAGCTTTGCGTAAATAGGCGATAAGGTCTTTTCTATCCTGTTCTTTACGCAGGCCAGCAAACATCATCTTGTTGCCTGGCAGAAAAGCTCTTGGTTTTGCTAACCAGCCATCAAGCTGGGTTTCTGTCCACACAAAATCGGCCTCAGCTAGAGCTTTAGAGTATTTGTAACCTTCTTTTGAGCCTGCATGGCGACCAAATAGATTATCAAGATTAGGCCCCATTCGAGTTTTTTTCTGTGCAGTCAGATTATGGCATGGC
>JBNKGK010000285.1:0-4690 GCA_050289785.1 Kordiimonas sp. | reverse complement strand
ATGGGCGACAAGGGTGGACTTGGCATCAAGCTGACGCTTGACCATGTGCCGCAGCGCGAAACCAACATGACCGCCTATGAGATGATGCTCTCTGAATCCCAGGAACGCATGCTCATGGTGCTGAAGCCAGGCCGCGAGGAAATGGCAAAAGCCATTTTCGAAAAGTGGGAACTGGATTTTGCCGTGATCGGTAAAATCACCGACACAGGCAACCTCACTCTGAAGTTCAAGGATGAAACAGTGGGGGATATGCCCATTAACAGCCTTGTGGAAGATGCCCCGGAATATGACCGCCCACATATACCCACCCCAAAGCGGGAAAAAGCTGATGTGGCGGCCCCTGCTGATATGGACAAAGCCATCCTGCAGCTTATTGGTGGGCCTAACCTCTGTTCCCGCCGCTGGATATGGGAACAATATGACCATATGGTGATGGGTGACACAGTGCAGCGCCCCGGCGGCGACGCCGCTGTTGTACGTGTGCATGGCTCAGAAAAAGGTCTGGCCATCTCCACCGACGTGACACCGCGTTATTGCTATGCTGACCCATTTGAAGGTGGCAAGCAGGCCGTGGCGGAAACATGGCGCAATATCACTGCCGTGGGTGCGCTACCGCTGGCCATCACAAACTGCCTGAACTTCGGCAACCCGGAGCGGCCGGATATCATGGGCCAGTTTGTTGGCTGCCTTGAAGGCATGGGCGATGCCTGTCGTGCGCTTGATTACCCTATCGTGTCAGGCAACGTGTCGCTTTATAACGAGACCAATGGCTCTGGCATTCTGCCAACCCCGGCCATTGGCGGCGTTGGCGTGATGCAAAATATTGATGCCATGGCCACCATCGGCTTTAAAAATGCTGATGATGTGATTGTGCTGATCGGTGAAACCAAAGATGAACTGGGGGCCACCCTTTATCAGCGTGAAGTGCTGGGCCAAGAAGCTGGCAGCCCCCCTGTTGTGGACCTGGCTGTAGAGCGCCGCAATGGGGATTTCATCCGCGCCCTGATTGAAAACAAGCAGGTGAACACCTGCCATGACCTTGCTGACGGCGGCCTGATAGCTGGCCTTGCAGATATGGCACTGGCTGGCGGCATGGGCGCAGCCATCACCCTGGATGACAGCCTGCCCCTGCATGTGCAACTATTCAGCGAAAGCCAGGCCCGCTATCTGGTGGCAGCAGACAGTGAAACAGCAGAGGCCGTGCGCAAGGAAGCCAAAGATGCCGGTATTCCTGTCGCCATCATCGGCACCACAGGCGGCAGCCAGCTGAGCATCAATAATGGCAGCGTAAACATTGCCATGAAAACCTTGAGGGAAGCCCACGAAGGCTGGATGCCAAATTACATGGCGAAAGAACCTCTTTCCGCCTAATACATAGAAGGAGAGGCAACCACCTCTCCTTTTCTCTACCTGCCCCAAAAAGGCCCTAGCAACACCCCTTTTTCGCCATGAAGTGGGCACAATCTAGGGTTTATCTATTCCTGCATGTATATCACATACGGGAGAAAACTCATGCGACACTCACTTCACTTTACTGCTTTTGCTGCGGCTTTGGCTTTGGCTGCTTGTGGCCCAGAAAATACCAATGCTGAAGAAGCGGCTCCTACAGCCAGCACCGAAGCAAATGACCAGGATTCCATGTTCATAGCAAAGAATATGTCTGAAGAGATCAAGCTGGATGCCAGTTCCTACACAGCATTCCAGAAAAGCCTTTCAGATATGAAAGCCAGCCTGAGCATGACAGAAAAAGGCAAGCTTTCCCTTGCCCTGACAGACCTAGCCAAAGAGGCCGGTGTATTTGACAGCAGGGAAAACCTGGAATCAGGCAAATCCACCCAAGAGTTGCTTTATGCAGAAATGAAAGGTGAACTGGACGGCTTAACCTATGACGAAATTATCGCCAAAGCCGGGTAACCCCTAAAAACCTGGCCTTGCGGGCTGCCCTCCCCCATGGGCAGCCTGCTCCTTTTTCTTATTCCTGCACCTCAAATGCCAACAACACATTGCCCGGCAGCTGATTGTGCATGCTATAGCCTGACTGGATATAAAGCGTATCACCCGCTGCAACGATCATTGCATTATCAATGCTACCACCATGCCCTTTCAGGCCATGAGGTGAGGTGAAATCCTTATTAGTCTCATATGACCATAAGAGGTCGCCATCGTCAGCATTCAGCGCAAAGACCTCGCCAACAATATCCCCAGCCAACACAACGCCAGGCACACCGAAAGCTGCACCAGAAAAACCACCATATTTGGCATAATGCTCAGCAGTAGCAGGGCGGCTTTCATAGGACTTCTCAAATTTCCACTGTACTGTACCCGTGGCAACATCAAGCGCATAAACCCCAGGTTTGCGCTTATATTGCCACAGAGCGATAGGAATGTCAGGATCATTAACCGGCGCAAAAACCATTCCGTTTTGGGCGCTAATCCCCCAGTGGATACCCCCAAGGGGCGTGCCGTCAGAAAGTGTGCGTTTCCAGACCAGCTTACCTGTCTCTGGCTCCAACGCCCAAACAATACCGCTTTTTTGCCCGGCGAGCAGCAATTCTCTGCCATCCGCGCCTGTTGCTAAAAGTGTGGAAGCGCCAAAATCAAAATCAGGGCCAGCATTTTCAGGGCAGTTGGGCCTGTTTTCCCGGCCAATCCATTCAAAACAAGCGTTATTGAACACATCATCTGCCGTGGCCTGAAACACCCATACCTGTTCTCCGGTTTTCATATCCAGGGCAATGATTGCATCACTTGTCCCCGTGGCCGGGTGGGAGGTGTTTTCCCCTGTACCGAAATAAAGAAGCCCTCGCTTTTTATCGACAAGAGGAGATGTCCACACAGGGGCGCCAGAAGGCCCCCAAAGCTGTGTGCCCACACTGCTTGTTCCTGTTTTTTGGGCGGGTTCCATCGTGTGGTAGGTCCAAAGCTTTTCACCTGTTGTGGCATTAAGCGCTACAATCACACCATGAGCAGAGCAACACTCGTAAGAAGGCGTGCCGGCCACTGCAATTTCCCCCATGGATTGAGGCACATACAGAACATTATCCACCAAAGTAGCGGTGCCTGTAAGTCCAGCCGTATCGTGCGTGCTGATATTTTTTTTCCAGATCAGTTTGCCCGTGGCGGCCTCAACCATATGCACAGTGCCACGAGCATCGCCTATATAGACGATATTCCTGCCATCAGGCAGCGTGCCAAAACTGGTAGCGGAGCGCATAGGAACTGGGCCATCATAGACCCACTTCACACAAGCGGTTTCCCGGTCAAGCGCAAACAGGGCCCGCTCATCTGCCACACCGAAAAAGAGCGTATCACCCACAACGGCAGGCTGAGATCGCATACCAGAGGCGCCCGGCACAACAAATGCCCACTTCAACTTCAACTTGGAGATATTTTCTGCGTTAAGGCTGGTCTTTTCCTGATAGCGGTTAAAACTATCTGTCACCCCCCATTTGGTAAGATAGCGTTCCCCGCTGGTATCTACAGTGCGGTCCTCGCACATAACCTTGCTACGCCACTCGGTGAGCGGCTTCTGCTCACGGGTGAGCCAACCGATCAGGAAGTTCATATCATAGCCCTTCAGGGCCCGGCCCTGAGTGGCCATTTTCCCTTTGGTGAGGGCAAAGCCCAAGACCGGTGGCCTCAGGCTCTTCAGGGTTGAGAGGGCTGGTGCCCCGCTGCCGGGTATATCATGGCATCCCGCACAATTATCCTTATAAATCCGTTCACCAATATCCCGGACATCCCCGCTGATAGAGGGCTGAGTAACCCCAGCCCACATCAGCAGCGCACCCAAGCCGGTGCGCAACTTTCCCGTTTTCATCGCTGTCCTCTTTTATCATTCTTATCGCTGCATCAGGTATTTTGTGAACCAATCAATCGCATCCTGACGAGAACCCTTATACTGGTCTCCCCGATAGATATTATAGTGGATGCCAGGATAGGTTTTGTATTGCACAATGGTTTTGCCCTTCAGGTTATTATAAAGGGCACCACCATTTTGCGTGATGTCAAACAGCTCTTCGTCTGCCGCATCAATGATCAGCAGTGGCACACGAATGGTTTCCGCCTCAGGGAACGGGTGGTATTGAAAAATACGAGCATAGTCAGGAACACCCTTAAGTGATTTTCCCTCTTTGGTGACAGGAATATATTTAGAGCCGGGCTGCGGCAGATAAGGAATTTCACCACGCGCACGTGCTGTTTCCTCTGCTTTCATTTCACTTGACGGAATATCAGCAAGATTGGCAATTGTATTCAGGGCCGCCACCTGAATAACAGCTGCTTTTACACGGCTATCCCGCGCGGCACCAACAGCAGCCAAACCGCCACCAAGGCTTGAGCCCCAGATACCCAGCTTATCTGAAATCACGTTCTCGTCGCCCGCAAGGAAATGCAGCGCAGCACGGATATCTTCAAGTTGATCAAGCGGATCAACAATTTCCCGCACCAGTTTCACCTTCATGGTCAGTTCGCCATTTTCATCCGGCTCACCAATTTTTTCAGCGGCCATAAGTTTAGGGTCACTTTCCCCCCAACCGCGATAATCAAAAGCTAGCACCACAGCCCCAATATCAACAAAATAACGGGCATAGGCTCTGTTCAGGTGTTTTTTTGTGCCACCCCAACCATGCACCAGTAAAATGCCTGGGCGCTTTTCACCAGGCTTCAGGTCTGTTGGTTTCCAGATATT
>JBNKGK010000284.1:0-4690 GCA_050289785.1 Kordiimonas sp. | reverse complement strand
AGCCGAGCTCCTGAAGGACCTCTTCTGTATGCTCACCGTAGCGCGGGGCAGGCTTCAGGCGGGTCCATGTCTGGCCTACGGGCAGAAAAACCTATGTGGTCAAATGCCGTCTGAAGGGCAAACAGAAAAGATATACCCTCGGGGCTCATGGTCCCCTGACTGTTGAGAAAGCCAGAACCGATGCCTATGGCATTCTCTCTCAGGTGAGACAGGGTATTGATGCCTCGGCTGAGCTGTGAGCTCAGAATAAAATACCCACCATGGCAGACCTAGGTGCCCGTTTCCTCAATGATTATGTGGCCACCCACTGTAAATCGTCCACCGCCTATGAATACAGACGCTCTGTCGAGATGTTCATCAACAAGCATCTGGGTAAGATGAAAATCTCGGATGTAGAGAGACCAGATGTCGCCCGAATGCATCATGACCTCAGGCATATTCCCTATCAGGCCAACAGAACATTAGGCGTCTTATCCAAGATGATGAACCAGGCAGAGATATGGGGCCTGAGGCAGGATGGCAGTAACCCCTGTCGTCATGTAAAGAAATACCCCGAGAAAGGCAGGGAGCGGTTTCTCTCCAAGGAAGAGTTCACCCGCTTGGCCAAGGCGCTGGATGAGGTGGAGGCCTGTGTCACAGCCTATAGGCTGCTGATGTACACAGGTTGCAGACTTGGTGAAATCCAGACCCTGAAATGGGACTATGTTGACTTAGAGGCTGGAGAGTTACACCTGCCTGACAGTAAAACAGGGGCCAAGACTGTTTATCTGGGCAAGGCGGCCATTGATGTGCTCAGACAGGCTGAACGCAAAGACAATAACCCCTATGTCATCACAGGCAAGGGAGAAGGAGCCCATCTCACAGACCTGCAGCACCCCTGGCGGCGGATCAGGCACAGGGCTGGCCTTGATGATGTGCGCATTCATGACCTGCGCCATTCTTTCGCTAGCAATGCCATCGCCCTTGGCATGAGCTTGCCTATGGTGGGTAAACTTCTGGGGCACAGCCAGATGCAGACCACCGCCCGCTATGCCCATCTGGCCTCAGACCCCATCAAGGAAGCCGCTAACCAAGTGGCCAGAAGTATTGCTAATGCCGCGACCCGATAATTCCGGGCACTTTGCGTTGCTTGTATTTCCCGTTTATATTGGAATAAAACTCCATAATAAACGAATATGGATGATGCACATCGCACAACAGTCCTTGCAATTTGGGATTTTACATGACAGATTGCAAGGACTGTTGTCGCGCTTATTAGAAGAGAAAATACTGCAAGGGGTCCGTTCAATGCCTGTGGTTGCCATTCTTGGCCCACGGCAAGTCGGTAAAACCACACTTGCTCTTGAGATCACCCGGACCAAGCTCAATAAGCAGGTGGCTTATCTGGATCTGGAGCTTGATTCAGACATTGCCAAGCTGGAAGACGCAGAAGCATATCTGAACAGGTTTTCCAACCAACTCCTTGTCATTGATGAAGTACAAAGAAAACCTGACTTGTTCTGGGTGTTACGCAGCCTAATAGATGTGAGAAAACGCGGCGGGGAAAAAGGTGGGCATTTTCTCTTATTGGGGTCTGCATCCCGTGATTTGCTCCAACATTCATCAGAAACACTGGCAGGTCGTATTCGGTATCTGGAACTAAGCCCTTTTTCACTGTTGGAAGTGTGCCAGTCTGGCCAGAGCGATACCATTATTGAAAAGCTGTGGCTCAGAGGCGGATTTCCTGACTGTTATTTAGCCGAAACTGATGATGAAAGCTGGGACTGGCGGACTGATTTTATTTCCTCCTATGTGGAGCGGGACATACCCCTCATGGGGCCGAAAGTGCCCGCGACGAGAATGAAACGTTTCTGGAGTATGCTGGCGCACTGGCACGGTCAGCAGGTTAATCAGTCCTCTTTGGCGAAAAGCCTGGAAGTTGATCACAAAACCATTCGATCCTATCTTGATATATTGACTGATTTTTACATGGTACGGCAAATTCAGCCATGGGCCGGGAACACGAAAAAGCGCCTGGTAAAGGCTTCTAAAGTCTATATCAGGGACAGTGGTATTTTACACCGACTGCTTAATATTCCAGATTATGAAACTCTGCTGGGCCATCCTGTTCTGGGGGCAAGCTGGGAAGGGTTTGTACTGGAGAATATTATTCTTAATCTGTCCAGCAAATGGCAATATAGTTACTATCGCACCTCTGCACAGGCAGAAATTGATCTGGTTCTTGAAGGGCCTGGGCAACAAGTCTGGGCGATAGAGGTCAAACGGTCAACGGCACCTAGGGTAAGCAAAGGCTATCACCTAGCTTGTGAAGATATTAAAGCGACCCGCAAACTGGTCGTTTACCCAGGAGAGGAGAACTTCCCCTTGCCCCATGATACCGAAGCGATCAACCTCATCAATTTCTTATCCGAGTTAACATAGAAAGACCTGGAAAACTGTCCACGATTGGCTTGTTGTTCGTTCGTGATCAAATCAAGCCCATGCGCTTAATCGGCCTTTTGCCTGTGGTTTAAGTCCTCTGCAAATTCAGTGAGCCGCGAATTGTGTTGAGAAATTATTTTTCCTAACATGAATTCAATCATGAGCTGGCCCATAATAAAGGCCTCAAAAAGCGTCTCGGAATAGGTTGTTTTGTCCCAAAGGGCGTCAAATGTTGTGATTTGGCGAGGCATGTTGAGGCTCATTCTAGATATCTCATCTGGCCGGTTATTGTAATTCATTCAGCCAGTTTTCGACCCTAAGGCCATCCACCCGCCGAAACTCCTTCTCATTGCCTGTTACGATAACAAGGCCCTCGCTTCTGGCGTGCCCAGCGATCAAGGTGTCGCAAGGTCCGATGCTTTGCCCCTTTCGCTCCAGGACACCGCGAATATCTGCTGCGTGACCTGCCGCCTTTTCCCCAAAATCCAGCACCTGGAGATTTGCCAACAAGGCATTCAATACAGACTGGCTTTTCTGCTGTTGCTGGGACTTCTCCACCCCAGTCTGAAGTTCAAAAACAGTGATTGAAGATACACACATGGAGAGGCCTTCATTGTTGAACTTACTCTGAAGGTGCTGGGCCTGCCCCTTCATCAACGCGATACAGATATTTGTGTCGAGCATAAACTTTAACATCAGAAAGACTCTCGCTCTTCAAACTGCCACTGCTCGCGCGTCGGCAGAAAATCATCGTCCAGCTTAGGAATGGCAAAGAACCCATCCCACGAGTTCTCAGCTGGTGTGACCACCAAGCTTTTTCCTTGCTGCTGGATCACAACGTCCTTTGTACCTTCAGGGAAGCGCACCGCTGCAGGAATCCTCACCGCCTCATTCCTACCCGATTTAAACACCGTAGAACGCACCACACTAGACATCCCAGCTTCTCCTATGTTGTATTATTCTGCGATGATAACACATACACAGAATAATACAAAGGGATAATACATTGAAAATCATGAAACTGGCCCCTTTATGAGGGGAAACCGCAAACCTGATGAAGATAGTATATCTCACAACATCAAATTAGGAAAGAATGTGGAGAGTTTGTTGATATCCCCCAAACAAACTGCAATAGACAGCCCCGCACCCCAGATATATTCAAGGGCAATGGGGTCACCTATGGTTTGCTCTCGCACCGCCATGCAATTCTGCGAAACGGGCTTGCCACAAATACAAACGGCTAAGTCGCCCTCGGCTATAATTAGAAAATCCCGTCTTTACCCGCATGGAAATCTCAGATTTATCTCTGCATGGCAGGGATCAGCGGCCTTGTCGTTTCTGCGTGAAAGAGCAGGTCTTCCAATAACTGGTTATCCAGAATGGAGGGTTGGTGGCCCACCCAGTTGAACACCAATTGCTGCCACCTGACAGAGGCAAGGCCCATCCGCTGCATCCAGTCATAACGGGTTTTGAGGGGCGGCAGATCGAGCTTAGGGCAGGCATCCATCAACAGATAAACATAGCTACCATAGAGAAAAACAGAGACGCCCCCCAAGCTAAGGGAAACATCTGTCCATAACCTGGTGTTCTCGTCACCAAGGGCGGAGAGGATGATCGGCACCTCCATCTTCCCAGCCACATCACACACCGTTCTCAGCCTGTGGCTGAGCGCCTGTTTCTCATCTTCGCTCATCTCACTGACCAGCAACGGCACTGGATCAATCAGCAAAAACAGTGTCAGGTCAGGCTGCAGAGGCACAGGCCTCTTCTCTTGTGTCATCATATTCCAACCCCCATGTGAAATATTAGTGTGAGATAATAGCGGTGATCTGAATAATGTTCAGGTCACCCTTCTTATGGTTTACCCTTTCCTGAACACACCGCCTGTTGGGTCATCGGCATAGTCGGTGATGAATTGGGGCAGATGGTTTCTGTGGGTCAAAATGGCAGCATCATCAAACAGGCCAATCTTCTCTTCCGGGGTGGGCGGAGGGGGAACTCTTCCAAGACATGTTTTAACTCGTTCCAGATAAGCTTTTTGCGCCGCTGTTGGTTCCTTCAAGGGAAGTGGGTTCATTAACTTTTCTGCCATCCGCCCAAGCCAGCGATGTGCATCTTCCATCCGCCACTTGAGGGAGGAGCCTACATGGTCACAGTCATGCAACAGGCGATATTCATGCTCTATGCGGTTATCCCACAGCACACGGTGCAGAAACTCTGCCCCGTCCTGGCCGTTGAAATAATCCCTGTCGCCACATTCCAGATAAAT
>JBNKGK010000283.1:0-4694 GCA_050289785.1 Kordiimonas sp. | reverse complement strand
CCGCGCCCTGCTCGCCAAGGATGGTGCGGCTATCAATTTTCGATGTTACCTGAAAACTGATACGAGTGGGGAAGTTCGCTTTAATCGTACCGGTGATCACGTCCACACTGGGCCTTTGTGTGGCCATCACAAGGTGAATACCCGCCGCCCGCGCCATCTGCGCCAAACGTTGCACGGTGGCTTCCACATCCTTGCCTGCCACCAGCATCAGGTCTGCCATTTCATCAATCACAATGACAATGAAAGGCAGTGGCTGAAAATCAAATTCCTGCTCTTCCACCACAGGCTGGCCGGTTTCCTTATCAAAGCCTGTCTGGATTTGCCTTGTGAGCTTTTCACCACTCGCCTTGGCTTCCTGCACTCGTTTATTGAACGCCGCCAAATTGCGCACGCCAAGCTTGGACATGCTTCTGTAGCGTTCTTCCATTTCCCGCACGGCCCACTTCAGGGCAACAACAGCTTTCTTCGGCTCTGTCACCACTGGCGTCAACAAATGGGGAATATCATCATAGATGCTAAGTTCCAGCATCTTGGGGTCCACCATGATGAACCGTAGCGTCTCTGGGCTGTGCCGATAGAGAAGCGAGAGAATCATGGTGTTAATACCTACAGATTTACCCGAACCTGTTGTCCCCGCCACCAGAAGGTGAGGCATAGAGGCCAGGTCCGCCACCACAGGCGCACCGCCAATATCTTTCCCCAGCACCACAGGTAAGCGAGCTTTGGTGCTTTCATAATCGCGGCTGGCAAGCAGCTCACGCAGAAACACCGTCTGCCTGTCAGAGTTTGGCAGCTCAATACCAATGGCATTGCGGCCCGGCACTACAGCCACCCGGGCTGAAATAGCACTCATAGACCGGGCAATATCATCAGCGAGGCCTATCACCCGTGCTGATTTCGTACCACGAGAGGGTTCGAGCTCATAAAGCGTAACCACCGGGCCAGGGCGCACATCATTAATATCACCCTGCACACCAAAATCATCCAACACGCTTTCAAGCATGCGGGCATTCTGTTCCAGCGCTTCCTTGCTGATGCGGCCAAGCTTTTCAGGCGGTGGGGGCGGAGCCAAAAGATCCAATGGTGGCAACCGGAAATTGCCCATGTCGCCAAAATCAAGCGTTGTTTGGGCTTCCTTTACCTCGCGCTTGCCAAGCTTCGGTTTGGCCGGTGCCTTCACCCGGGACGGTTTGGCAGCAGGTTCGCTTACCTTGGCTTTGCGAACTGCTTTTGGCTCAGCATCCCCCAACACAGGTTCTATTCTGTCATAATCATCGTCATCGTCGCGCCGACCCCGCAACAGGGCATAAAGCCAGTAACAGCCATAGAAAATGGCCTGTAATCCAGCCCAAAGCCATAAGGCGATGGAAACGACTGTCCACTTGATGGCCGCACCAATTGCCTTCCATTCCTCGTTGTTCAGCGCAAAGGAAAAAGCATAAGCAGGCAAGCCAAGCACCAGAAATACAAGGCCTGTCATCCAGGCGGGCACCACAATTTCACCCAAAAGCGAGATAACAAGGGAATAAAGCTCCTGCCCCAGGGCACCGCCATAACCCGCCTGAATGACAAAATCAGGCGCAGGCGGCATCACACTGGCCGCCACAGCCAAAAGCACCAGCGACACAGGCACTGCCGTTAAATTCAGCCAGAACATCGGCAGCCACTTAAGGCGAACCACCCTGAAACCCCAAATAGCAATAGGCACGGGCAATAACCAGGCAGCCAACGCCAAAGTTTGCATCAGCACATCCGCTACATTGGCTCCAATTGGCCCCAGCCAGTTTTGCACAGACGCATAAACCTGATTGTTCACCGTTGGATCAGCAGGGCTGTAGGACGCCAGCGACAGCGCAATACCCACAGCCAGACCTAACAGCAGCACACCAAGGGTGCGCCAGGTCATGCTCTTCAAAAAAGTAATGAAAGCGGGCGGAAAGAGAGTAGTTTTCTTCCCCTTTGCCTTTTGTGCTTTTGATGCCTTTTCTGTTTTTTTACGCGCCGACACGAGCCTGTTTTCTCCCCGAAGGCTTAATATTCCAGAAGCTTATAGCATTTTCAGCCAAGTTTTTGCCATATCTATGTTTCAGAACAAGAGCGGCGATTTCAAGGCATGTTTTATTTGTTTTCTTTTTTCAAAACTTCAGGCGGTGAAATTGGCTCTCCGTTCCTGAAATAAGGGGATGGCTGATATTTCTTCCACATCCAACCTTTGATCATGAATGCAATAATTTTAGGGAGAAAGCTGAGAGGAAAGCGCTCATACGCATCGTCAGGTTTTTCGCCTTTTGCATATTTACCAAATGCTTTCAAAGTAATGGGGCCTAATATTCTGTTTTTATGCTCATCTGACTCAAAACTCATGAAAGCAACGGGAATTCCAATAAAAGGTATTTTAGGCCCTTCCAGCATATTGCCCGCAGGGGTATGACAACAGCTGGTATAATGCCGTAATAAGCCTTTTGAGGATAACCTGAGACAGGAGATATATTCCTCACCCTCGTTGATGGTGACATAAGCCGGATAGGTTTGGAAAAGTTCCGTACCACCAGAACTATCAAGTAACGCCTCTTCATTGCCCAAATGTGCCGCAAAGCTCTGGCAATCACAGCATAGGCATTTTACGTGGAAACGGTCTTTTTTGTGTATCTCCAGAGTTCCGGTAACTTTGCCACAATTACATGAAAGTTTAGCTGTCTCTAACATTGTAGCTCTCCTTATCGCTTTTCCTGCGGTATACTTAGTCGATTATTATTTATTCTGGATGAACCTCAACAAATACTCGACAAAAAACCAGCAAAGATCATATAGAGAATAATGATGACAAAAACTGAAAACCATTATGATATTACCATTGTAGGAGGCGGCCTTGCGGGCATGACAACCGCAATTGGCCTTGCGCAGCATGGTTTTTCTGTTGCGCTTATTGATTTGGCCCCCAAAGGTGACCTGACCAAACAGGCCTATGATGGCCGGGCCAGTGCGCTCGCTTATGCCACCTACCAAATGATGGAAGCCCTTGGCATTTGGCCACATATGGCCCCCCATGCCCAGCCCATGCTCGAAATTCGAGTGTCTGACGGGCCTTCCCTGATGCATCTGCATTTTGACCATGCTGCTCTAGGCGATGGCCCCCTTGGCTATATGGTGGAAAACCGCCACACCCGTCTGGCTCTATTTGCCAGGCTGGAAGAAATGGAAGGCATTACCCTTTACGCTCCAGACAAAGTAAGCAGCATTGACTATGGCACCAGCTTGGTAACCACCACGCTGGCAAGTGGCCAAACACTGAAATCCAACTTGCTGCTTGGTGTTGATGGCCGGGCCAGTATGGTGCGGAACCATGCAGGCATTGGCACCAGCAATTTTACATACGGCCAGCATGGTATTGTGTGCTCCATAGAGCATGAGTATAGCCACTGTGGCATTGCCCATGAGCGCTTTTTGCCTTCCGGGCCTTTTGCTATTCTGCCACTCACCGGCAACAGGTCTTCCCTTGTATGGACAGAAAAAGACAGGCTGATACCCACGATCATGCAGCTTTCCGATAAAGCCTTTACCTCTGAGGTATGCCGCCGGGTGGGTGATTTTCTGGGTGAGGTAAAGGTAATTGGGGGGCGTTGGAGCTACCCGCTCACCTTACAATATGCAGATGCATACACAGCGCCACGCATGGCCCTTCTCGGGGATGCTGCCCACGGCATTCACCCCATTGCCGGGCAGGGCCTGAACCTTGGTGTGAGAGATGTAGCCGCCCTGATTGAAGTGGTGAAAGAAGCCGCTGATGTAGGCCTTGATATTGGCGCCCCGGATGTGCTGGACCGATACGCCCAGTGGCGCCATGCCGATAATGCCACTCTTTATGGTGTCACCGACATTTTAAACCGGCTGTTTTCAAATGATATTGCGCCTATCAGGATGGCGCGTGACTTTGGGCTTGCTGCTGTAAATCAGATACCGCCTCTGAAAAATTTCTTTATGTCTCACGCGCGCGGCACAGTGGGTGAGCTGCCAAAACTTTTACGCGGTGAAACCATACATTCCTGATATACAATCAAGGTTATGAGCCGATATTCAAATGACATGTTGGAAACTGTGGAAGCAGACCCTTTACTGCTAGATGTTACGCTCTACCCTCATCGGTCCTTGCCAAGAAAAAGATTCTTTAACCTGATGGCCATTATCGGCTTTATCGGTCTGATTGCCTGCCTCAGGTTTCTCGCTGTTGGTGCCTGGCCTGTGGTTGTTTTCGTGATTGTGGATATAGCTGCTTTATGGCTCGCTTTCCACCTGAACTATCGCTCAAGCAAGCTGTATGAGACCATCCAGCTATCCGCCAAAGACCTGATTGTGACCCGTGTTCAGCCGGGTGGGCAGCGCCAAAAATGGCGTTTTGAACCCAACTGGCTGAGGGTCACTGTGGAAACCATTGATGAAGATACAAACCAGTTGGTGCTTTCATCCCATGGCAAAAAACTGATTATTGGAGCTTTTCTGATACCAGAGGAGCGACAGAGCTTTGCCTCAACCCTTGGCAAAGCCCTGTCCCACCTTCAACCCGCACATTAAAGCATTTCTGTTTTTCAATGACTCTTATAGTCGTTTGGCTGAAAAATTTCTCCTGTCATCACCCGACAGCTTGACCGGCGGGTCCACTGAACGCGAGCTATTTCAAGCAGTTGTTCAGAGGAAAC
>JBNKGK010000282.1:0-4710 GCA_050289785.1 Kordiimonas sp. | reverse complement strand
ATATGACGATCAAGTTCAAAGAAACGGCTGTCAGCATAACCCAGGACAGTCACTGGTTGCCTGTATCCCGCTCCAGACAAAACGCCAGCAACAACCTTTGCCCGGGTTAGAGAGAGCTCCCAATTGGAGCGAAAGGCCTTATTCAGCATTGGCCCCGGCGGCGTGTGTCCCTCAATCAGTATCCTGTTTTCAATTTGTAGAAGCGTACCAGCCAACTGGTGAAGGGCCGCCTGCACATCTGGGTGCATTCTGGCGGAATGGTCATAAAAAACCAGATCAGCCGGTATGGTAATAACCACATTGTCTTTCACACGCCTGATCATTGCTTCCTGCAGAAAGGCATTGTTTTTTACAGCTTCCTTTAACACTGTAGTGAGATAGCTTTGATTCAAGCCATGGCGACTGTTTGAGTATAACGAGTCATCCTGAGAGACAGGCTCTTTAACAACAGCGGGCTTGCCTGGAGCAAATTGTCCAGACATCGCCTGAACAACATCTTTCCATCCCTCCGTCTCCACTCTACTCATAGAAAAGAGCAACACAAAAAAGGCCAACAAGAGAGAGAGCAAATCTGCCAAAGTGAGCATCCAACTCGCATTACCCCCTTTTTCATCATGCTGGCTATATGTTTCCCTATTGTTCATTCACCCCCCTAACCCCAGGGTTTCCGGGGGATTTAAGGCACTGCGGAAGACGGCTAAAATAGTCCCTTCCCCCACATTCGTAAAACCGGTCGAATACAGCCCTCCGCCCAATCCTTTATTTTTCAGGTAACGTGCCAGCGAACCTGCCCGACGAATTGCAAACTCTTGTGAACGGGTAAGGCCAACCCTCACATCATTTTTGCCGGTCCCAAACATGAAAGCCACTTCCTGTTTACTGCCTTCCGGAGCCCCCATGACAATATCGACAAGTTGATCCAGAAATGGTTTCATATCAGGCCGCACAGTAAACGAAGCTTTTTCAAATAACTCTTCCTGAGAAAACTCAACCTGAAAGACATTTCCCCCTTCTGTTGAAAAACGCCCTTCAGCCTTGAACTCTGCCTGAAATGCCCTTTGCAAAGCAATGGTAACCTTATCCTTACCCGCAAAACCATCAACAGGTGCAATATTTTGCTTTTCAGATTTTCCGGACGGCTCGAAGGCCTTATTAACACTCTTTATGGCACCCTCAACAAGGGTATCTGTAGGCTTGGCAACGGAATTGAGAACGATGAAAAACGCCAACAAAATAAAATAGAGAGCAACAAACAACCCCATTGTGTTGTCGCCTCCAAATATATGTTTTCCCTGCTGTTCTTCAAAACTCATTCAGATATTAGGCCGTTCTAAAGATGAATATTATAAATCAATCAAAACTTGCCAAAATGGCATCGATCTCTGCCTGGGTATTCCCCTCACCTTCCAACTGCGGACCATGCAGAAGCTCTGTTTCATTCTTCACAACACCTTCATCATCCTTTTCTGGGTCTTCTTCTTTTGGCTGGACATAATCATCACCAATTGCATCAGCGAGAGCATTCAGGCGCGCCTCCAGATGGGCAAGGGTTTTAGTTACTTTGGTAATGCGCTGGCCCGTTAAATCCTGAAAGCTGGAAGCCTGAAAAAGGTCCACTGAAACCTGAGATAATTTGGTAGCCACATCGTCATCCAGGCTATCGGCTACCTCTCCAACAATTTCCGCCGATGTCAAAATAACATCAGCAGCTTTCTCAGTGTCATTCACGATTGCATCGAGATGCTCACTGGCATCTGGAATATCCCTGTTTGAGAGCGATTTGGGCTGCATGCCAACGAGTTCTGATTTCGCAGCACCAATATACTGCAATAACTCCCTTAGTTCGGTAGCAATATCATTCAGGCCATCATCATGCACGGTTCCAGCCACCAGGCTTCCCACAACATTGGTAATTTCCTCAACGGGAATAGCCTCACCACGCCCCTCTTTAAGGGCCGATGCTCTGTCTTCCAATGTCACCTGGGTCGCCTGTTTACCCATGTATCCACTCCTAAACTGTATTGCCTCTACATAGGAAGGCAAAAATTACTTTTGCATATCTTCTATTCGCGGCGGTTGAGCAAGTGTCGCAAGCTCTGTTGTCAAAACAGAAGCTGCCCGGGGGGTCATTTTTTCCATGAGCGCAGCAACTTTCGCCGGTTTCATCCTTGTTACCAACTCAAGCTGTGTCTCAAGCCCAAGTGCCTCAAACCTCGGGGCCGCTTCTTTTGGTTTCATCGTTTCATAAACTTTAACGATCGAGGCAAGTCGCTCTTCTTCACGTTTTTCAAACAATTTCAGATGTACTTTTATTCTCTCTTCCAACATCTTCAACTGCTCGATTTTATCGTTCATGCGCTTTTCAGTGGTAGCGAGCAATTGCCGCTGCAAATCCAGCTCCTGCTCCCGCTTTTCCAGCTCAATCCGGCGCTCCCTCAGCTGGGTGATCAGCTCCATTTCCTCATTGCTTGGCAAGCCAACAATAAGGGGCTGCTCCATCTGATAATTGGTTGGTTCTGCTGGTGTTTCGCTATCCTCTTGCTGTTGTTCGGTTTCCGCAGAGGCGGTTTCAGCAGCAACCGCGGGCTGCGTGATAAGGTTATAGCCAGCATACATGCTGATGCCTCTCATCCCCAGAGCCAACACTGCAACCGCAATCATCACGGGAAACAAACGAATTTTACTTACAAAACTGCTCATGCTGTTTTCCTGGCCTTCATACCTCTTACCTTGCTTCTTTCAAGGCTGCGAGTAACTCTTGCTGTTCCTTGTGGCTGGTTCTGGCCTCAGCGGCAGCTCCCCCCGCGTCTTCCGGCGCAGGAGATGGCTTGCCTGTTAATCCTTTTTCAATTCGTGTAGCAAGATTGTTGCCAGCTTCTGTAATCAAACTTAATTCATCAGCAATGGCCCGTGCCTTTTGAGTCTCCAGCTTCAATTGTGCTTCCACATCAGCAGCAGCATGTTTCATGTTGGAGACCGACCTCTGTGCATCAAGAACAGCCGTATTGAGGTTATCGACCAATTCTCTCAATTCTGCCTGCCCGCTCCTTATTGTCCCCAAGCGGCGATAAACAATGGTTGAAACAATGATTACCCCCAACAAAAGAAAAGCCAGAACGCCATCAACGATTAATGCAGAATATGCTGTCATTCGCTGCTGCTACCTTCTTGTGCTTGCTGTAGCCGTTCCGCCGTATTACGGATCATAACAGCCACATGCTGCCCAGCACGCCCGATGGCACCGCTTACCATTGGCACCTCCCCGCACTTTAGCACAACGTCATCTTTAGGTGTTTTATTAAATAAAATAGTTTGGCCCACCTGAAGGTTCATTACGTCCTTAAGGGTCATCGTCGTTTCATCCATGATGGCCAGCAAATCAATATCGGCGCGCCACAGTTCCGTAGCAAGGTGGGTTTCCCAAATAGTGTCACGGCCAAATTTTTCCCCCATAAAGCGCTGCAAGAGAAGCTCGCGCACAGGCTCAAGTGTCGCATAGGGGAACAAAATTTCACAGCGGCCTCCCCTGTCTTCCATGTCCACGCGCAGTTTCACCAGCACAGCGGCGTTAGGAGGACGTGCAATCGTGGCGAAGCGGGGATTGGTCTCAAGCCTGTCGAAGGTAAAATTGACAGGGCTTAAAGGCTCAAAAGCGCCACACATATCCTTCAGTATAACGGAAATCATCCGCTCAACCAGCGTTTGTTCAATGGTTGTGTAGGGTCGCCCTTCGATACGCATGGCTGCTGTGCCACGTCGGCCACCTAACAATACATCCACAATGGAATAAATCAGGCTGGAATCAATGGTCATCAAACCATAGTTATCCCACTCTTCCGCTCGGAAAACCGCAAGCATAGCAGGCAGAGGAATAGAGTTGAGATAATCACCAAACCGTACGGACGTGATATTATCCAGAGAAACCTCAATATTGTCTGATGTGAAATTTCTGAGGGACGTGGACATCATCCTGACCATGCGGTCAAAAATAATATCCAGCATTGGCAAACGTTCATAGGATACGAGGGCGCTGTTGATAAGCGCATGAATACCTGTCACATCACCAGATTCTGAATCGCCGTCAAAACCTAGGAGGCTGTCAATTTCGTCTTGGTCAAGAACCCTCCCAGATGAAGGTCCGTCTTCATCATCAGCAGCACCTTCTTCATCTTCTGAAGCCATAGCTTCCCACTCGGCTGCCATGGCGTCCTGGTCTGCGTCATCGCCACCGCCGGCCATGGCTTCCCACTCGGCTGCTACTGCTTCATCATCAATTTCTTCATCATCAGCCATACTATCCCTTTCGGTACAACGCTACCCCTGTACCAAAAACTCCAGGAACAAAACATCTCTCACACGAGTTGGAGCAACAGCCTGATTGATCCTCATCAGAAGTTCTTCCTTCAGGCGAAAAATGCCTGCTGCCCCGTCAAGGTCTTCAGGGCGCAACTCACGCATATAGGCATTAAACTCATCCAATACGCGCGGCATTTTAGCTTCAAGTTCAACCCGGTAACTTTCGCGGTCAATCTCGAGGGAAATTTTAGCTCTGAGAAAACTGCTGCCCTGTCCACCGGTATTCAAGTTATAAAGTTGATCTGGCAATGGTACAAAGATCGTTTGCAGCTGTTCTTCCGGTTTGTAAGCTTCTTCCTGTGCATGATCACGCTCAGTGGCAGCTTCTTCAGCCATTTTATCCATCACTTCGTC
>JBNKGK010000281.1:0-4721 GCA_050289785.1 Kordiimonas sp. | reverse complement strand
CAGATATGTAATATCATAACAATATTAGACTAAAGTGTGGAGCCTGCGTTCTTCAGAAACTGGTTAAAAGGGAAGCGCACTGAGCCTGCTCCCTTTTCATAAAATTTAACCAATCGGTTCACCCTGATACTCAGAAACCTTGCAATATTGCTCGCCCGCATTTTGGCGAATTTTCTCACACAAGGCTTCGGCTTCTGATGGGTTTTGAACGGGGCCAACAATCAGCCTCAGGAACGTACCAATCCCTTCCTGGCTCTGGACATAAATGAGAGGTGTCAAGCCCTCTAGCTGACTTCCAAAGGCACGCTGTAATCCACCCCAACCGGAAGAGACCTGATTCTTGGTGCGATAAGAGGCCAGGTGAACGCCGTAAAGTTCCTTATCAGGTGCGGCTTCTTTTTGAACAGGCGTTGCAGGGACACCTGTTGCTGCTGCAGTGTCCGCCTCCCCCTCTTCTGCTGTGCCTGTTGGAGCTGTGTCTGGTGTAAATGACGCAGCGGAATGCCCTGTCATTTCAACAGAGAAAACCCTACTTTCCAGATCTTTAATCTTGGTTTTATAAGACGCTAGGTCTCTGCGCATTTTTGTAAGGGCTATTTCTGCACTAGGGTCCTTCTTGAAATTGGCCAACTGGCTTTCGAGAGATGCGAGCTGCGCTTCTTGCGTTTTAACATGACGGATCAGGTCAACATAAAGGCGTTCAAGGGCATTGAAACGGTCTTTCAGTTCTCTATGGTTTTCTGAGACATCGCCAACGCTGCGCTCCAGCGTTGTATGCCTGGCTTCAACAAGGACATCTTCCCCTTGCCACATATTTGTTGATGACTGACACGCTGTCACGGAAAAGCCCAAACCGGCAAGAAATACCGCTTTATAAACAGCCTTACACTGACCTGCTGGGAATAAAATGTTTCTTGTCATAGCTCTGCCCTTCTCACCTATTGTGCCGAAGTGTTTAATTTCATAGCCTTAGCTATTATCAAGCCTATAGCCTGCAACACCTCACCATAAAATAAGCAAAAAAGGTGCCAAGCACTATTTCCTGGCGCTGACACGCTTCCGGTAGAAATAATAAGTGGCAGGGATGGAGGCCAGATAGAATCCGGAGATGATAGACAACATCACCCAGGGCCTGGCAAACAAACCAGCAATAACCGCCCCAATGATCATCATAACAGGCACAAACCACTCTTTGCGTACGCGCAAGGCCTTAAGAGATAAAGTCGGGAATGTGGAAACCATGAGCACTGCAATAAAAATAGCATAAGGTGCTACCAGAAACTCTACCTGCCTGATCCAATCTTCTTCCATAATGAAATCAAGCATCATGGGGGTTAAAAGCAGTCCGGCCCCCACAGGGGCAGGCACACCGGTAAGGTAACCATAACGCTTTCTCGGTTCGTCAGCATCTTCCAACCGGGCATTAAAACGGGCCAAACGAAGCGCCATGGCGCTGGCATAAATCAGGGCAACGGCCCAGCCAAAGCGGTCCAGTCCCTCAAGAATCCACAAATACAGAATAACCGCCGGAGCTACCCCAAAAGCCACCACATCAGACAGAGAGTCAAGTTCGGCACCGAACTTACTGGTGCTCTTCAGAAGCCTCGCAACAGTGCCATCGAGGCCATCAAACACACCCGCCAGCACAATAGCAGCCACAGCCAGTTCCCATTTACTGGACAGAGCAAATTTTATAGCTGTAAGGCCAGCCATAAAAGCAAACAAAGTCACCACATTCGGCAAGATTGTTCTGATCGAGATTGCCTTGAAAAGAAGGGCTTTATGCTGCTCTGCCATTGCGCCTGCCTCTGTCTTATGCTTTGCGGGCAATAATGGTTTCACCGCCGATCATAGTTTGGCCTACGCTAACTGTCGGAACAAGATCTTTATCCAGATAAATATCCGTGCGACTGCCAAAGCGGATCAGGCCAAAGCGTTCCCCTCGCGTGACCGCCTGCCCCTCTTCGAGGTCACACAGAATACGCCGGGCAACCAGTCCTGCTACTTGAGCATAAGCAATGTCGTGCCCGTCTTCGGTGGTCATCCGAATAAGCTTTCTCTCGTTTTCCTCGCTGGCTTCAGTAGCAGCAGCGTTCAGATATTTCCCCGGAACATAGGCAAGACCTGTAATTTTACCTGCGGCCGGTGTGCGATTTACATGCACATTAAAAACCGAAAGAAAGATAGAGATACGAACCCGCTCTTCTTCCCCCATATTCAGTTCCACAGGCGGAACAGCTTCTGTAACCGCACAAACGGTACCATCTGCGGGGCTGACAAGCACCCCTTTTTCCTGTGGTATCACTCTGTTGGGATCGCGGAAAAAATAGAGGCACCACCCTGTAAGGATAAGCGCAATCCACCCAAGTGGCTGAAACAGGTAAAACAGAGCCAAAGCCACCACAAAGAAGAGGGCCACAAAAATATGTCCCTCTTTATGGATAGGAGTCATCACAACATCTAACGCTTTCATATCAGGCTCCTACCACTCTTAAAATGGTCATATACATACCTTCAAATTACCAAGTCTTTTCAGCTTCCTACAACATGCTGATGCAAATAGCAAAATCCCTTATCATCTCCTCTGTCATAAGGGCTGCCCTGAAACATCAAAAAAAGAAAATATTTTTTCTTTTTAGCTCTTGTTAAAAAACATTCTGTAATGCTTTATTCACAGAATAGAAAATAAACAATATAAAGTCAGGCTATGAAGCTTCAGGAATCACTCGATAAAGTTCAGGGGCATCTTCAAACTCTTGAGGATCAGGCTTTTGTTCAACTCGAGTTTGAATGGGAAGGCATTAAATTTCATGCTGCCACCGAGTGTTACGAAGACGGCGGCAAAGTTTTTTTAAATGCTCGTATGGGTCAATTATATTTTACGGCCGAAAATGCAGAACAACGCACCATGGCCATGGAACGCATTTATGCCACTAACCGCGGTATAGATGGCAAATATGATATTAGCAAAAAAGGGGAGGTGAGTTTCTCCAGCACGACTCTCACCCAACATCAGTTAAAGGGCTCTGAGCTTATGGGCGCACTAACACTCATTCTGCTGGAATCAGAAACTCATATACGGGCGCTGAAATCTCACCTTAAGCCTATCCCTGCCTAATTTTCCTTTTTCTCAGGCAAACGGAAAATTTGCCCAGGGTAAATCAGGTCAGGATCCCTGATCTGTTCACTATTTTCCTTGAAAATAAGCGTATAGCGCACACCCGCGCCATAAAGCTGGCGCGCAATTTGCCACAGAGTATTGCCGGGGCGAATAACAACGCCACCTTCAGCAGCACCGGGATCAATAGGCTCACCTGTCGTGAATGGCTGTTCCACACGCAAAACCACCTGTCCCTCACTAACCGTCTGATCAGCACGCAACATGTGCTCACCAGATGTTAGCTGGCCCTCTTCCCGAATAATCTGCCAACGCCCCTGGTCATCAGCCTTCGCGCTACCAACAAAAACATCATCCAGATAGAGGCGCACCTGCACACGAGGCAAAGAGCGGCCGGAGAAAACAGGCTTGCCACCTTCGCCGTAATCAATGGTGTCCACGCTTAGGCTTTCACCCACTTCCGCAAAGGCTGCCACACCCGGCTTTTGTAAAACAGTGCTGGCCCCTTCCCCATTCTTTGGGGTTAAAACAGCGACCACACCATTTTGCTGCCGCTCCAGAAAACGTTTATTGTCGCGCTCCGGCACCGAAACAACCACAACATTATCGGCTTCCGCGACTTCGTCTGCATCCACAGCTTTGCTTTTCAGGTTTAATTCTACAGAGCCTGTCTGCAGTGGCTCTTCCAGAATCATCACCCATTCACCATTCTCATCGGCGGTTACTTCAGATACTTTTTTGCCATTAGCGTATAATTCCACCTGAGCACCTGGCGCCATCCGCCCGGCGATCACCCCCGTGCCACCACGTGAAATACGCACCAAATCAAAAGCTGGCACCTTTTTTATATTTTCAGGCAATTCTGTTTCTGCCTCTTGAGAAACATTTTGTGGCACAGGCTGCTCATCATTTTCGTCCTGAAAAGCAAAAAACGCCACAGCGGCGAGCGCAGCAACAATTGCGGCAGCGATAATCAACCTGCTTCCACTATTTTTTGCGTTTTCCTGCATGGACGTCATATACCTGTAAACAGTTCAACAAAGCCTTAACAATCAAGGCCGTATAATGGAAGATGATTTTACGAAAACATGTCAAATATTTGACATAAACCATAAAAAAGGGGTTCTGTATGGGAACAATTCATCCGATTAAGACAGTGTGTGTTTATTGTGGGTCTCGTCTGGGCAACAAATCTGCCTATGCCACCATTGCTGAGCAGCTTGGTTCTCTAATCGCTAAAAACGGCATGTCATTGGTCTATGGGGCCGGCAGTATTGGCCTCATGGGTATTGTAGCCCGCGCCGCCCGGGATGCAGGAGCGCCAGTTATCGGCATCATTCCCGAGCATTTAGACGCGGTTGAAATCACACAGGATGGTCTTACTGAATTGCATATTACAGAAAATATGCATGATCGAAAACGCATGATGTTTGATCGCTCCGACGCTTTTATCGTTTTACCCGGTGGACTTGGCACATTGGATGAGACTTTAGAGATCATAACCTGGGCGCAGCTCAGCCTTCACAAAAAGCCGATCGTTCTTTTAAATCACGAGAATTACTGGACACCCCTGGTACAATTGATTCAACATGTGGTCTCAGAT
>JBNKGK010000280.1:0-4724 GCA_050289785.1 Kordiimonas sp. | reverse complement strand
GCTGATTAACCCATCACATCTTTGATGACATCACCCAGGGTTTCAAAGGTTTGGGCGCGGGGGTTGGTTTTACGCCACACAAGGCCGATGGTGCGCGTGGGCACGATATCTTCAAAAGAAACCACCTCCACACCCGAATCATGGGCCAGCCCCGCATCCACAGCCATACCTGGCAACAACGTGATACCATGGCCCGCTGCCACCATCTGCACAATGGTGGCAAGGCTTGTACCCGCCATCGCCCCCCGGCCTGCACCCCGCCCCATAAGCTGGCAGGCTGCAAGCGCATGATCCCTAAGGCAGTGCCCTTCTTCAAGGAGCATAAGCTGCGTTTCATCCAGCTCTGACGATTTGATGGATTTCCCCGGTGCTTGCCCTGGAGGGTAAGCCGCAAAAAACGGATCATCAAAAAGCGGCATTTCCGCCACTTCCCCGCATTCAAATGGCAGGGCATAAAGCACCAGATCCAGCTCACCCTGTTTCACCATATCACAAAGCTCTGCGGATTTGTCTTCCCGTAGGTGCAACTGCAGGTCAGGCAGCTTCTCCCTGATAACAGGCATGATTTTAGGCAGTAAAAAAGGCGCGATGGTGGGAATAACACCGAGGCGCACAATGCCCCTCGTCGGGTCTTTTGAGGCCGTTGCCATATCCATCAGGTCATCAACCTCGCTGAGAATAAGCTGTGCACGGCGCACCACTTCTTCCCCCAGGGCTGTAAACATCACAGTGCGCTTGGTGCGCTCCACCAGTTGGACCCCGAGAAGACTTTCAAGTTCCTGCAAGCCCGCTGAGAGAGTGGATTGTGTCACGCGGCAAGCCTCTGCCGCTTTGCCAAAATGATTATTCTTATGAAGCGCGACCAGATAACGTAACTGCTTCAGGGTGGGAGGAAAGTTCATCGGCCGGCCCCTTACACACTTTCGCTGACAAAGCTTAAGGGCACAGCCTGATCATCTGGCACGGCGGCACCGACCTCAATACGGCGAAAAAAACAGCTCGGGTGCCCCACATGACAACATTTGCCACCCCTCTGCTCAACCACCAGCCAAAGGCTATCCTGATCACAATCCACCCGAAAATCCTTTACCACCTGAAATTCACCAGAGGTTGCCCCCTTGTGCCATAGCTCATTGCGGGACCGGCTGAAATAATGGGCTTCCCCTGTCTCAATCGTGCGCTCTATCGCCTCAGCGTTCATCCACGCCTGCATCAGGGCCTTGCCAGTGATAGCACAGGTGGTGAACACAGGCACCAGTCCGCGTTCATCAAACCTGATAGCGAGCTTATCACCTGTTTCCACGGCTTTACTATCATCCCTGTCTGCAAACTGAATTTTACTCATCTGCTTGTCCTGCCTCATCTTCCCTTAACAGTTCTGTCTGTTCCGCACGCAGTTTATAGAAACTATCCCGAAAGGCCAGCGCAGAAAGACCAATGCTGGCATGAATGCGCCCTCTTTTAATAGCGGAGGTTTGTATACCAATAAGCATCCACTCTTCGCCGATTTTCTGTAGTATCGGGCCACCGGAATCACCGTGCAGGGCAATACAACTAGTGAGAAGTACAATACCGCCACCCATGGCTTTGTGAATACTGCAATTTTCCTCAAGCGAGAGGATGTGGGCCCTGTCTTTCGGGTATCCGGCTGTCGTCACGACAGGGCTGTTCAGCAGACCCACATGCCCTGCCTCATCAGGAATAAAACTTTTGTGGAGAGAAAGGGAACCATGCTCTCTGCCAATCGGCTCCCGTAAAACCACCAAAGCCCAATCATAAGGAAGGTTGCGCCTGTCTGCCCCTAGGGCCCCATTAAACTTTTCACCATAGATATAAGAGGAAGCCCGGCTATGAGCGAGATATTCACCATGTGCATAGCCAGCCAAGAAATGGATCATTCCTGCGGAAACCATCTGCTTAAGGCGCTGGTCATACAAGCAATGAGCAGCCGTAAGCACAATATTCTCGGCAACCAGACCACCGCTACAATGGACAATGCCGCCTATATTAACCCTACCCACAGACCTCCACGGTGTAAGGCTGCTATCCACCGCCCGACGGTGAAAGCTGGTGATCACATTTTCAGGCATGGCATCTTCAGGTAGCGCCCGCTGCGCATAGGCCATAGAAGTGCCTGTGAACAGCACTCCCAAAAGACCCATGATAAAGATGATCAAACGCAAGAGAAATCAGCCTCTTATCAGCTCCCAGAAACGACGCTCCTGGTCTGCTTCCTTGAAACAACCACGGAATTGGCGTGTAATAGTGTAAACACCCTTATGCTTCACACCGCGGCAAGTCATGCACTGGTGCGTAGCATCCACCACAACCGCAACACCTTTGGGTTTTAGGTATTTCTCGATAGCGCTGGCTATCTGCGCAGTCATCGTTTCCTGTGTCTGCAGGCGGCGTGCATAGACTTCCACAATGCGGGCAAGTTTTGAAATACCCACAACCCGGCCATTTGGCATATAGGCCACGTGGGCTGTGCCAGAAACCGGCACCATATGGTGCTCACAGTGGCTTTCAACAGTGATACCGCGCAGCACAACCATATCGTCATAGCCCTCTACTTCTTCAAAAGTACGGGCCAAAATGCTCTCAGGGTTTTGTCTGTAACCAGCGAAAAATTCTTCATAAGCCTTCACCACCCTCTTGGGTGTGTCGATCAAGCCTTCACGGCTTGGGTCATCACCCGCCCATTTTATCAAGGTGCGGACCGCGGCTTCAGCCTCGGCCCGGGTAGGGCGGTCAACGGCTTCCTGCGGGATTACCTTCAGTTCAGAGCTGTCTTCAACTCTTTCAAGTACGGCATCCATTCGGATTTCCTTTCTATACGCCCCGTTGCGAGGCTATGTTGGGTGGCAAGCAAAACCTGCCGAAACGAGACTAATATGGTTAGATATCGTCTATTATCAAGGTTTATCTAATCATTTACAGGTTAACAAACTATATTCTCCTTGGCTTTCATGCTTTTCGGTTCTACCTAACAAGCTGAACAAAGTAACATGTAAGCAGATATGGACGAAATTTATAATATCACAATCCTGCGCTGGGCCACCCGCATTCCCCACAGGGGAAAACTGGTCCAAGCTGATGTTTCTGTGTCAAAAAAGAGCCGCATATGCGGTAGCCGAATGAGCCTGGATGCCTGCCTAAAAGATGGTAGGATTGATCAAGTCAGTATTGAGGTTGAAGCCTGCGCACTGGGCCAAGCCACGGCCGCCATTGTAGGTCAGCATATGATCGGCCTTGACGAAACAGAACTAAAAGGCATTAAAGCCAGATTTTCCCATATGATTAAAACAGGTGAGATAAATTTCCCTGAAAAATGGCAAGATCTGGCAGACCTCGCTCCGGTGAAAGACCTGCCGGGCAGGCATGGCAGCGTAATGCTACCCTTTGACTGCCTGGAAGCCGTTTTTGAAAAAGCCTCTTCTTCAAAAAAATAAACTAGCCTCGCAACTTAGGATGCCGCAGATGCCATTTTGTTGCGATTTCATATTGATGAGCAAAGGCCAGCACGTCTGCCTCGGCAAACGGCTTACCAACAATCTGCAAACCAACCGGCATACCCGCTTTAGTAAAACCACAAGGCAAAGTAACTGCGGGCAAACCCAACACATTGAACGGTGTTGTATTATGAAGTCGTACACCGCCACTGCCTGACACAAGCATTTGGTGATACTCTTCAATCACTGGTGCGGTATCTTTCAAGGTTGGTGTCACAAGAAAGTCGATCCCCCCTTCAAACAAGGTATCCGCATGGCGGCGAACTTCATCAAGCTCCCGTCTGGCAAGCACATATTTATAGCTGTCTGAGCTATCCCCACTCAGCAGACTTTTTATCCAATTCCCCGTCGGAGGTTGATACAAACCAGCGGAACGTTCATAAATTGGCTTATGATAGGCCAGCGCTTCACTAAATAAACCAGTAAAAATATTATTCAAGTTATCAGGCATAGAAACACCATCAACAATGTCATTCGCTAATGATGTAAGCACACTAAGACTTTGGTTAAAAACCTCTTCCACCTCCGCGTCAATAGCATCAAAAAAATAAGCTCTTGGAATTCCAAGCCTTGGTGCCTTGACCCCTGCATTGATTACTGAAGCATAATCAGGAATTTTAACCTTAGCGGAGCGCCCCCAAGAGTCATCATAACCAGCAATTCCTTGTAGCAAGATTGCTGTATCTTCAACCGTTTTGGCCATTGGTCCTATATGATCCAGAGAGTATATACCTGGAATGGTTCCGTTATTACTTACCAATCCATATGTTGGCTTTAAGCCAACAATCCCACAATAAGAGGCCGGTAAGCGTATAGACCCAGCGGTATCAGAACCTAAAGCACCAAAACAGAAGTCAGCGGCAATGGCAGCAGCCGACCCACCGGAAGACCCTCCCGTCCAGCGAGACAAATCCCAGGGGTTATGCACCGGGCCCCAATATGAATAAGTGAAGCCGCAAAATTCACTGAGATTCAGTTTACCCAGAGAAATAGCTCCAGCCCTGTTCAGGAGAGAAACAACATGGGCATCTGCCGTAGGCACACGATTAATATGAACAGCACTGCCTGCACTAGTCCTGATACCTGCGGTATCGATATTATCCTTAAGGGCAATTGGCACGCCGTGAAGTGGACCTCTCCAGTTGCCTTGCATAATTTCTTTTTCAGCAACGGCTGCCTGAGCTAAAGCCTGCCGTGCCGTAAGAGTAATAA
>JBNKGK010000279.1:0-4725 GCA_050289785.1 Kordiimonas sp. | reverse complement strand
CCATTTCTGACCAGACCTTATCATCTTGCCAAGGCGTTCTGTCTGGAGATGGCACATTTACACCATATTCAATTGTTAACCCGCGGACAGGTTTTCACCGCGCACCCGGATAAAGCCCTGCTTACGGTCCTCAAAATAGTAGCAGTTATTTTCGTCATAACTAACCAGATCATTCGGGAAAAACCAGCCATCCCGCATAGCATCACTTGTTGCTTCCGGCTTATTAAAATATTCCCTGAAAATCACATCAGGCAACTTGTGGCGAAAGCCCACATGCCCAGTTACACCAGGGGGCACGGGCTTACCATCATTGTCAACCACCTTAACCTCAACCATCGGGCTTGGCAGACCCATAAAACCTTTTTTCACGCCATTCGCGCCATTAATCAGCGACACGTCAGATGCAAATTCAATATGGCTCTGACGTATTTCTTCACGCGAATAGCCCCTGTGCCAGCCTTCCGGCTTGGGCAGGTCGTCACCAAGCTGGTCAATAAGGCCGGAAAAGCCTACACCCAGCTCTGTTGAGCCATAACCAGCACCGACAAAATCAATACCGAACCGCCTGCATATTTCATTATGATTTGAGGGCAGCGGGTTCATCCCTATAAGGCGCAAACTGTTATTTCTATCATCTGGCGATGGCGGCGCTTTCATCAGCCAATCCATCATCACATCCATCAGGATCACACCGGTGGCACCACATTTGCGAATACGGTTCCAGAAGTCATTGGGGCTGAACCGATCCCACAGGCCAAGCTTGCAGCCCTGCCAAATGGCACGCACTACATTAAAACAGGCCCCCCCAACATGATACAGGGGCATATCATTATAGAGCACATCATCTGGATGATGGTTCCCGAGAGATACATAAATATAGCCATGCATCCACTTATGGTTATGCACAACACCTTTCGGGTTCCCGGTGGTGCCAGAGGTGTAGATGATATTGGCAAGGTCCGTTTCCAACACCTCAACATCAGGATCAACCTCAGATAACTGATCAAAAGCAGACAGCTGTGTAACATCAAAACCAGCATCAGGCACCGTATTATGCTCGGGATCATAATCATGATCCGCTTCAGCGGGCCGGTGCAACAGGAGTTGCGGCAAGGTATCTATTTCATCTTTGATCGCATTCACTTCTGGAACAAAACGCTGATCCATAAAGAGAACCTTGGGATTTGTATCATTAATGATATAGCTAAGAAGGTCACCCTTGTAACCATTATTAATGGGACAATATAGAGCACCAAGCTTCCACGTAGCAAACATAACCAATGTGCTTACATAATGATTGCGCGAGAGAATGGAAACACGGTCTCCTTTGCCAATTCCCATACCAGCAAGGCCATGCGCAACCTGATTAGCGCGGCAATTAAATTCCTGATAAGTCAGGGAGATGTCATCCTCACCATAATAAAGGCAACATTGATCCCCCTTTTCCTTCACCCAGCGCAATAGCTGATTGACTACGGTTGTTCCCTGTGACCTGAAGTCACGCTCCAGTGCTGCCAAAGTGCTTATGTCGTTCATGACACTCCCCATCGGATGTTATGCCGACAATTTTAAAATGAACGCGAAAGGGTATGGCCTCCAATTTTGGAGCACATCTGTGAATAAATACTTAAGTCGTTGTTAAAAATCAGGATAACAGGGCTGCACAGTTTAAAATACGCAGGGCAAGGTCGCCCCTATGCTCGGCTCCCGCTTTTGGATAAAGCCTTGTTGCTGTTGTACGGGCGTTGCCCACGGAAATACCCAGCTCTTCTGCCGCATCCGCAGCCGTATAACCATTAGCCAGCAGGATGGCCAACTTAGCTTCAGACAGTCGCAAATCAAACAATTGCGCGATCAACTCTGGCGAGGGTTTCCTCTGGTCACCAATCTCCCACACATAGACTGCAATTCGTGGTCCTCCGGGCTGTTCCCCCACTGCATTTTTTGCCAGCGGCACAACGGTAACGGCCAGTTCGCGCCCATCTTCCATATCCACCTTCATCACACAGGATGGTTTTTCCTGATCGGGGCGTTCAAGCCAGGCCTGGGCTTTCACCACCAGCCGCCTGAAATCCCGGTTATCCGTGGCATCCTTAAAATGCAGCGCCCCCTGGGTGGCACCAATATCCTGCAACTGCACAAGCAGTTCCGTTGCCTTCCTATTCTGGCTTAGTATCTTACCATGAGCATTAAGCATAAAGGCGGCCAGATGAAACCGGTCAACCGTTGTCTCGTAAAACTCCTTGCCAGCCGTGGCATAGGATAAGCGGTTCTGGATTTCCCATGCCCGCGTCAGGTGAGGCCTGAGTGCTGTCAGCAGTTGCTCATGATCCTCTGTAATCGGGCCGGTTTCCCGTTTCTTCAGGCAGGAAATAAGGAAGGTTCTATCTGCCTTTTTGCCTGTCATGATAAGCTGATGTTCCACCCCTATGGGCTGAAAATATTCGCGGTACCAACGGTTATTACAGCGCAAATCCTCCGGCAGGTCAGCTGAGTTCAGAAGGTTACTATTTTCACCAAAATGCAAAGTGAAGTTCAGCGGGTTAAATGCAGCCACCTGCATAATTTTATCCCACCGTTGCTGCCAGTCGCGCTCCGCCATCTGCCAGCTTACATCTGCCACATCATAAACCAGTTGCCCATGTTCCAGATAGGCGATACTTGTGGAATCAAGCCCGCTATATTCCCTGAGCGCCCTAAGGAACGAGCGCCATGTATAAGGCTCGTCCAGCACGCTCTGGTACAGAACACCAATCAGATTATTTACAAGCTCTGTTCTCATGACCTTCCCTCGGCCTATATCGGCAGAAACCGTATTCCTTCCCCTTCTGCCTATAACATTCTAGCCTATTTTGCCCGCAAAGGCGACAGTATGTTTATATGGAGAGACTGCATTATGTGTCAGCAGCGGCTTCCTTAAGGTTTTCCGCCAGCGTATTTCCCGCCCTCCAATAATGGAAAGCAGACCATAAAAACACGAGAGAGAAACCCATCAACGCCCATCTCAGGCCTTCCTGACCAAAACTGAGCGATAACAGGTCACTCAGTGCTCCAACACACAAGGGACCAAGGCCCAAACCAACCAGGTTGATGATCAGAAGCGCAAAAGCGGCTGCCATGGCCCGCATCCGCACACCGGCAAGGCCCTGTATCAAGGCAAAGGTGGGCGCGGTTGTCAGAAAAGCAAAAAGATTGAGCGGCACCTGCACCAGAAAGGCGATTTCCTTGCTGCCGGTTGTCAGCACCCAGAAATAGAGGGGAACAGCTGCCATCAAGCCATAAGCCGGAATACGGGCCATATGACGCTTGTCTTTGGCACCAAATTTATCCGCCAGATACCCGCCCATATAAATACCAACACCAGCCCCGCTACCATAAACAAATGCTGACCAAAGGCCGATCTCTGCGGTATCCATACCATGGCTACGGATAAAGAAAGTTGGCATCCACTGCCCGAGGCCATAACTACCAAGAGCAAACAGGCTGTTCGCTACCACAATATGGGTATAGGACGGGCGCCCAAACAAGGTGGCCATCACCTTCTTCAGAGGAATAGTCTCTGTGCTCTGCTGTTTCAGCCCATCAGAGAAACCACGAGGGGGTTCTTTCACGGTGAACTTGACAACAAGGCCAATGATCAGCCCCGGTATGCCGAGAATGAAGAAGGCCGCACGCCAGCCATAATATTCATTCACATAACCGCCGATCATGAAGCCAAGCATCACACCAATGGGGATACCCATCATGTAAATTGACATGGCTCTGGTGCGTTCAGCAGGTGTGAAATAGTCAGACATAAGCGAGTGAGACGGCGGCATACAGCCCGCTTCCCCAACGCCAACACCGATGCGCGCAATAACCAGCTGAATAAAGTTTGCCGCCATGCCACTCAGCGCTGTCATCCCGCTCCAGACAATCACAGCAAGGGAAATAATATTCACCCTGCTACCCTTATCTGCCCAGCGGGCAATGGGAATGCCCAGGGTGCTGTAAAACAGGGAAAAAGCAATACCCGACAAAAGCCCCAAAGCGGTATCACTAATTTGCAGTTCGTCTTTAATAGGCTGCATCAGAAGCGCCAGAATCTGGCGATCCATAAAGTTAATGATATAAACGACAAGAAGAACGGCAAGCACATACCGCTTATAAGACTGGCTATATGTCACTAAACTACCCTTAAATACTGTTTTTACACTACCCTCGCTGCTCAGGGTAACTTCTTCATAAGGGAAACATCGCACAGCCAGCGCCGTACCTGCCCACCTCTCCACACTGGGCTTTATTTTAATGGGCGGCTCTTAAATTGTGGCCTTCAAAATTGAAGCGCCAGACTTTAAAATAAAAGGCCCTCCCGGAAGGGAAGGCCTTTGTGTTCTCAAACTCTGATTCTTTAGAATTTATAAGCCAGGCTAAGGCCAAACATCCTGGGTTCCCCCACAAACCCACGGCGGGACAAAGCCCCCAACAACGGTGCAGAAACCGCGTGAGTGATATAGTGCTTGTCAAAAAGGTTTGTGGCAAATGCTGTCAGTTCCCACTTTTCATCAGCCGACGTAAAACCGATGCGCGCGTCGATGACTTCGTAGGCTTCTACAGTGGTTCGCGGGTTGTTTTCGTTGTCGTAAAAAAAGTCATCCGTCCAGCTGTAATCCAGGCGGACATAGGCTTCCCCCATGTCTCCCACCCGCCACTCGTAGGTGGTGGAAATGTTCAACGAGTTTTCTG
>JBNKGK010000278.1:0-4744 GCA_050289785.1 Kordiimonas sp. | reverse complement strand
TCTAGGCACTGTTGGAGCCCTCACTGTTTTCTTCTTTGTTGCAATTATTGGCCGTTGGCAAACCGCGCCAATGGCAACGCTATTCTCTGACCTGGACCCAGCAGCAGCAGCAAGTATTGTGCAGCGGTTGGAAAGTGAAAACATCCCCTATGAAACAAAAGCGGGTGGACGCATTTTGATGGTGCCACAAGACCAGGTGGACAGGCTGCGCCTGACACTGGCTGGTGAAGGGATGGGCGGTAATATTGTTGGAAAAGAAATTTTCGATCAGGAAAATAACTTTGGTCGCACCAGCTTTGAACTCAATGTCAATTATGTCCGCGCTGTCGAAGGGGAAGTAGCCCGCACAATCAAATATCTTAATGCTGTCAGCGAAGCACGTGTTCATATTGTGATGCCAGAGCGGCGCCCGTTTGAGAGAGAGGCATCGCAGCCCTCTGCGTCCATCATGGTAAAAACGCAGGGCGGTGGCATTTCCAAACAACAGGCTGCGGCTATTCAGGCTCTTGTTGCTTCCGCTGTGCCAGGTCTCACTTCTGAGAGGGTCACCATCTCTGATACAAGTGGTCGTCTTCTCACAGATGGCACTGATCAGGGCGAATATGCCAGCTTCAGCAACCTCGAAGAAGCAAGGCAGGCCAAAGAGCGGTTATACAGAGACAAAATTGAACAATTGCTTGGCAGACGTGTCGGCACTGGGCAGGTGCGCGCGGAAGTGTCCGTTCAAATGGATATGAGCCGCACAACAACCAGCCAGACCAATTATAACCCTGACAATCAAGTCGTTCTATCGCAACAAGTGCGCGAAGAACGCTCGAAAGATACCAACACAAATGGTGGCCAAGTCACTGTATCCAATAACCTGCCAGATGCTCAAATGTCGCCTCCTGGTCAGGAAGCCAGCTCTGAAAAGCTTGAAGAAGTTACAAATTTCGAAAATTCAAAAACCGAAACTGTAACGGTAAAAGAACCTGGCGAAATCATGCAAATTCGGGTCGCTGTTCTCGTTGACGGTATTCGCACACGTGATCAAGAGGGCAGAACAACTGATTATCAGGACCGCTCCCCTGAAGAAATTAACCAGCTTCGCGAACTGGTGTTAACAGCTATCCCCTATGATGAAAGGCGGGGAGATGAAGTCTCTGTACAATCCATGCGGTTTGTTGACCCCGGCCTCATTGAAGTAACAGACCCTGAATTTAATCTCCTGGGTCTAAATAAAAAGGATCTGCTTGAAATACTAACAACAGGCGGCACCTTTGTTGCTATCATCCTGGTTATTCTTCTCGTGGTGCGTCCTCTGGTCATGCGCGTCATTGAAGCCATTCCCGATGCACCGCCTCCTCCCGATCCCAACGAACAAATTGCGGCCACACCTGAGACGCCTGCTATCACAGGCCCTAGCAGCAGCGGTGGGGTCCTAACGCCAGAGCTGATGGCAGCAGCTGCAGCTGGTGACGAAGAGGCAACGGCCCTCGTTATGGCTGCTCGTGAGTCCGGCAACCTGACAGTTGACACCATGCGTACCGATGCCAAGATTGATGTCGCCCAAGTAGAAGGGCGAATACAAGAATCTGCCGTCAAAAAAGTGGCAAACATCATTAGGGCGAACCCTGATGAATCCGCTTCAATTATCAGAACTTGGCTATATGCCGAATAACAGACAAACATTTTAGGTGCGGGAAACTTGCCTATGGCCAATTTGAATAAAATGTCTGGACCACAAAAAGCAGCCGCTTTCATGCTGGCGATTGGCGAGGACTATGGACGCAATATATGGGAAAACCTCTCTGAAGATGAGATCAAGGAGCTTTCCCAACACATGTCCAGTCTTGGAACGATAACAGCGACCTCTGTCGAGGAACTGTTTGTGGAGTTTGCTTCTCAAGTATCAACTGTAGGCAACCTGAATGGGTCATATGACTCTACAGAACGGCTGCTGAGGAAGATGTTACCTCAGGAAAAAGTGCAACAAATCATGGACGAAATCCGTGGTCCTGCCGGTCGGACAATGTGGGATAAATTGGGTAACGTTAATGAAGTCGTTCTCGCCAGCTACCTGAAAAATGAGTACCCACAAACCGTTGCTGTTGTTCTTCAAAAAATCAAGGCAGAGCATGCTGCCCGCGTCCTCTCCGTTCTACCTGAAGATTTCTCAATGGAAGTGATCATGCGGATGCTTCGCATGGAAGCTGTGCAAAAAGATATTCTCGACAAGGTGGAACAAACTTTACGTGTAGAATTCATGAACAACCTCGCCCGGACGACCCGTAGAGACAGCCATGAAACCATCGCGGAGATTTTCAACTATCTGGACAGAGGTGCAGAATCCCGTTTTCTGGCTTCACTTGAAGACAGAAACAGAGATTCAGCAGAGCGTATTCGCGCCTTGATGTTTACTTTCGAAGATTTGGCTAACCTGGATCCAAGTGGTGTGCAAACCCTTCTCAGGAACGTTGATAAAGACAGATTAGCTCTGGCAATGAAAGGCGCATCGGATACTTTGCGGGATCTTTTCTTTTCCAACATGTCAGAACGAGCCGCAAAAATTCTGCGTGAAGATATGGAAGCCATGGGGCCTGTAAGGCTCCGCGATGTTGACGATGCGCAAATGGATATGGTGAACAAAGCTAAAGACCTGGCAGAAGCCGGGGAAATCCTGCTGTCTGATAACAAGGGTGAAGATGAGCTCATCTATTGATTAATCAAAGGAAAACAATGGCAGGTCCAGTAAAATATACATTTGATCAAGCTTTCGATGGCGGCGCGAAAAACCGCTATGATGTTGAGCTGGAGCAAATACGTGTTGAAGCGGAACAGGCAAAAACGGTTTCTTTACATCAGGGTATTGAGCAAGGCCGACAGCAAGCCCTGGACGAGATCGAAGAAGCAACGCGTAATACAATGAATCAAATGGCCCAGGCAACACATGCTCTGTTTTCCCAACGTAATCAATTGGAAAGCAATCTGAAATCAGAGATGGTGCAACTGGCTTATGCCATAGCCTCAAAGCTCTCTTCCTCGCTTGTTCGTTCATACCCAATGGCAGAAGTAGAAGCGATGATCGAAGATTGTATGACGATAGCCCACCGCGAGCCAAGGTTATTAGTCCGTGTTTCGGAAGATATGCTCGACCCCATTAATGACAGGTTGGAAGATATGAAAGCCTCAACAGGGTTCCCCGGGGATATCGTTCTGATCGGCGAGCCAGAACTAAGCCCACAGGACTGCAAAGTGGAATGGCCTGATGGAGGGTCTGAGAGAAAATTATCCGACATTCAGAAACAAATTGAAGATGCAGTGCAGCGTTTTGTCATGTCAGATGGAGTTGAAAAAACAGCCTATTCTGTAGATATAGCAGCTTCATCCGCGGAAGTAGACGCGCCTGACACTAATAGATAGACAAGGGAATAGTATATGGCTGATGAAACTGACAACCAGAGTGATGTAGGCCTTCAGGACCTCTCGTCGGGAAACCCCAGTGCACCTGGCCTGGCCCCCAAAGAAGATGGCCAAATTCGCACTGGTCAGGAACTGGAGCCTGTTTTTGATGTGCCTGTGCGTGTTCAGGCTGTTCTTGGCAAATCCACATTAGAGGTTAGCCAGCTTCTCAAACTGGCTCCAGGAGCCGTGATTGAGCTGGACCGTAAAGTTGGTGAGGCTATAGATATCTACGTAAATAATCGTCTTGTTGCACGAGGAGAAGTTGTCTTGGTTGAAGACCATTTGGGCGTGACCATGACAGAAATTATCAAGCTGGACGGTGGACCAGGTTAGAGAGTAAGCACTTATGAGCACCATATTGGGAATGCTGACAGCTTTTCTGCTGGTTTTAGGGGCCATCTTCATTGGCGGCTCACCTATGGCTTTTATTAACTTGCAAGGTGTTCTAATCGTTGTCCTGGGTACTTTCGCGGTGACAGCAATCAGCTTCCGAATGGCAGAAATGGCGTCACTACCAGCGAATATATGGGCGCTATTGCGCCACGGCCAACGTGAGCCCATGGACGAAGCCATAAAAGTGATGAAAATAGCCGTTGAGGTGCGTAAACAGAACAATATGCTGATCCTCGAGAAATTGCTACCTAAGCTGAAAGATACTCCTTTTCTAATGAAAGCTTTGCAGCTTGTTGTGGACGACACACAACCTGATGAAATTGAGCAAATCATGCGTAAAGAGGCAAGCGCAACGTCAGCCCGGCATATGCGCGCTGTGGATTTCTTGCGCCGGGCAGGAGATGTAGCACCAGCTATGGGCCTCATTGGTACACTGATAGGCTTAGTGCGAATGCTCGGCAGCCTGAATGACCCAACAGCGATTGGCCCAGCTATGGCTGTCGCGCTTCTCACCACTTTTTACGGTGCTGTGATGGCCCATCTTGTTTTTATCCCCCTTGCAGCGAAGACAGAGCATTGCGCCAGTGAAGAAGCGTTAGTGAACAACCTTTATTCCATGGCTGCAACCTCAGTTTCCCGCAAGGAAAACCCCCGTCGGCTGGAGATGTTACTAAATACGGTTCTTCCGCCAGCTAAAAGGATTACATTTTTCAAATGACCTATCGAACCTCAACAATGAACACGAGACTTAAAGTACCTGTCACCCCAGGGGTGGCACGTTGCCCAGTATTACGTATGGAGGCAAAATCATGAGACTGCTAATTGTAGGCACCCTTAACGGACAATTAGGAGCAGCCAGCCAAATCGCGATGGAGCGAGGGGCTAAAGTAACCCATGCACCGGATAT
>JBNKGK010000277.1:0-4746 GCA_050289785.1 Kordiimonas sp. | reverse complement strand
CCCCATTCTCCGAAAATTCCTTGATTTCTGGCAAACCAATCTGGATGGCAAGCTGCATTCCGTGCGTGTGGCATCCGCCCAGTTGATCAAACCTGCAGAATTTCGGTACACGGAGAAAGAAATTTCTATGCATTAGTGTCATATAAAAAACGGCTGAACACCGAAGCATCCAGCCGCCCTAGCTTTATTCATCCGCCCCAAAAAACGGGGCGCAGGAATGAACTCAACTTATTTCTTGTCGTACGTGTACCAGCCTTTACCGGTTTTCTCACCATATTCACCGCGCATATAACGCTCTGTCAGGCTTGGGCCAGGCAGGTCAGCAAAATCACCAGTTTCACGGAAACGTTCCATGCCCATGATATAGCTCAGATCAAGGCCTGTCAGGTCATTCAGGCGGAATGGGCCCATTGGGTGACCTGCACCATAAACACAGGCTTTATCAATATCTTCAAAGCTTGCCACACCCATTTCCAGCAGCCAGCCAGCTTCGCGGCCAATTGCACCGAAGATACGGTTAAGAAGGAAGCCTTCAACTTCTTTCATGAGTTTCACAGGCACTTTCTGCATACGCTCACACAGAGCCATGGAAATATCAGCAGTTTCTTCAGAAACATGAGGACCTTTCACAACTTCAACCAGCTTCATAACAAGAGCCGGATTAAAGAAGTGCAGGTTCACAACTTTTTCTGGGCGGCTTGTCGCATCAGCGATTTTAGAGCTTACGATCGCAGAGCTGTTTGTCGCCAGAATAGCGTGCTTGGGAGCAAATTTATCCAGATCAGCAAAGATTTTGCGCTTGATATCCAGAACTTCAATCGCAGCTTCAATTACATAATCAGCATCAGAAACAGCTTCCTCGAGAGAAGGTGTGAAGCTGATATTGGCACGAGCCTGGTCAGCCTGTTCTTGTGTCAGGCGGCCTTTTTCAACACGACCAGGCAGGTAGCTATTTACAAAATCATCAGCTTTTTTCAGTGTTTCTTCGCTCAGGTCTGTACATTTCACTTTGTAGCCGCAAATAGCCGCCTGCAGGGAAATTTGGTGACCCATATTACCGGCACCAATAACCGCAATATTCTTAACGTCATCAATGTTCATTGATATACCTTCCTATTTCAACAAGAGTATAAAGCACTTATGGCAGAGAGGCTGTCGTCTGCTCACCTGCCATAAGTGCGGTTTCAGTTAGGCAACTTCCAAAAAGCTCATTGCCTTGTTTACAAATTTCATTGTCTGTTCGCCACCGTTCTGCAGCTCTTTCTGATTGGCGCTGTCACCAATTTCAGCCATACGAGCGATAACATTTTCCGGTGTTTGGTCTTCTGGAGCCAGATAGATGCCATCTGTCTCGTAAATACGTGTCTGAGCATAACCACCGGCACCTGCACACAGGATTGTGCGGGTTGGGGCGCCCTTATAACAAAGTGTAAGAAGCCCTGCGCTCACAGATTCAGGTGTCATCACCTCAAGGATTTTGTCTTCGATCAACCCTTGTGTCATCGCAGTTGCAGCTGTTGGCGCAAGCGTATTTACGTGAATGCCATATTTCGCGCCTTCAAGAACCAGTGTATTCATGAAACCCACAACAGCCATTTTCGCGGCGCCATAGTTGCTCTGGCCAAAGTTACCATAAATACCACTTGAAGAAGAGGTAAAGACAATACGACCATATTGCTGTTGGCGCATCAGCTCCCACACTGCTTTTGTGCAGTTCACGGCACCCATCAGATGTACATCAACCACCAGTTTGAAATCATCCAATTCCATTTTGGCGAATGTTTTATCGCGCAGAATGCCCGCGTTATTCACCAGAATGTCAACACGACCCCAGGCTTCCACAGCCTTGTTCACCATATCTGTTACCTGTTCGAAATCAGCAACATTGGCACCGTGAGCCATAGCCTCACCGCCAGCGGCTTTAATCTCCTCAACAACACTCAGGGCAGCTTCACTGTTTTCGCCACCACGGCCCAAATCGTTTACAACAACTTTAGCACCACGTGCGGCCAGTGCCAGCGCATGTGAGCGCCCCAGACCATTGCCAGCACCTGTTACAATTGCAACCTGCCCGGTAAAATCTACTTTCATATCTAAATCCTTTAATCCATTACAGCCCATGGCATAATCGCCCTGATCCCAAGCTTCAGAGCCACACTCTTCCGCCCATTTAATGAACGGATGTTCTATATCTCGGCCGTCTTCCTAACATAGATGGCATAAAATGTCTCTAAGGCAAGAAAGCGCGCCCTTAAATTTGCAGCCCGGTCATAAAAAAATCGGCCACACACCAATGTGGCCGATATACTTGCCTTAATACCAGTGCGTCAACACCCAAGCTAGGCTGCAAGCTCCCAGTGGAAAGAAAATTTGCTCAACTCGGCCTTCAGCGCATCTTGAACATCTGTACCGGTACCGCTTCGAGATGTCAGAATTACCTTCATACCCACTTTTTTATCTTCCACCACTTCAGCTTTAATACCAGCTTCAGGTAGCAGGCCATTTGCGATCTCGGCATAGGCACGTGCGATGATGTCTTTCCGCAGTGCTGGCTTGAAGATTTTACCAACCCCCGTTTTGGGAATCTCATCCACAATAATAACCTCAGCCGGTGCTGCGGGCCTCTCTGCCACATTTTCCCTGGCATAGAGACGTAATTCTTCTGCTGTTACCGTCGCGCCTTCCTGTAACTCCACGTAAGCCACAGGCAGTTCACCTGCATAAGCATCAGGCTTGCCAACAGCCGCAACAAGATTAACCTGGGGATGTTTGGAAAGCGCATCTTCAACGATCATCGGGTCGATATTATGGCCACCACGGATGATCAGGTCTTTTGCCCTGCCTGTCAGCCAAATATAACCGTCTTCATCAACACGGCCCATATCGCCAGTATTCAGCCAGCCCTCTAGCGGCCAAGCTTTTTCATTGGCTTCTTCCTGTTTGTAGCGCGGGATAATGTTTGGCCCCTTCAATAACAACACACCAATTTCATTGGTTTCGCACTCACGCACAAATTCACCGCCCGCACCGATCACCGCAATTTTCAGTTCGGTGTAGGGAACACGCATCCCGATGGAACCCACTTTGTTTTTGCCATAGCGTGGGTTACTGGACGCACAAACAGTTGTTTCTGTCATACCATAACCCTCAATAATAAGGGCACCCGTCAGGTCATGAAACTTATCAAGCTGACTGGCAGGCATCGGGGATGCCCCACAACCGCAGCTATCAAGGCTGGAAAGGTCAAATTCTGCAGAGGATTGATCCATCAGAGCGGCATAAAGCGTTGGTACACCGGCGAAGTATGTCACTTTATATTTTTCTACGAGCGCCCAAAATCCTTCAATCACCCTCTTCTCTCTAAAACCGATAGGACTGGCAATCACTAGGTTGCCACTGCCAAAAATGGTGAGAAGGCCCGACACAAAAACCGCATTGACATGGAAAAATGGCAAACCCACAAGAACAACGGGCAGCGGCATATCTTCCAGAATATTATGGTTCATGCTGATGATAGACATCTGACATATATTCACAACCTCTGCTCGGTGTGTGTGGCAGGCAAGCTTTGGTGTGCCTGTTGTTCCCCCTGTATGGAAATAAGAGGCCACTTCTTCACCCGTAAAGGTGCGGTCAAAGATGAACCTGTCTCTGGGCTGGCTGGCAACCAGCTCAGCCCAGTCAATCGCGCCTTCTGGCGTTGTCCCTCCAATGGTCACGATATGCTGAACGGATGGAACAAGCTCTCGCACCTCTACGGCCTTCTCCCAATATTCTTGCCCCATACCATCCAATGCATCTGGTGCGAGGGTTACAAAAATATGAGTATCCGCTTCCTGCGCGATACCTGCCAGTTGCTGCGCTTTCAAAAGCGGGTTCAGCGGTGCAGCGATACCGGCCGCCTCTGCCCCCCAAATGCCAAACAGCATTTCAGGGATATTGGGCAGCACGAAATTAACTGACTGATTGAAGGCTAGGCCTAGGCTGTTGAAAGCATTGGCAACCGCAACAACCTCTTCCCAATAGTCTTTATAGGTCCAACACACGGGCTCTTCATCCACCGTACCTTCGGGCAGGTATGTAATGGCAGTGTGATCTGGTGTCGTTTTTGCGACAGCCTCGATAAGCTGTGTTGTTGATTTATAGGGAAACCGGTCATCAACAGAAACCTGCTCCAGCGCCTTAATATCCTCGATGCTCTGAATAAAATCAGGGTCAGAGGTATAGGCATTGATAGGGGCTGGATAATTACTACCACGCCAGATTGGTAAAGTGTCACGTGCGGTCATTGTGTATTTCCTGTTTCAAAGTCCCAAGGGAGGTTGGTTATATAAAAACACCCCAGATGCAAGAGGCACCTGAGGTGTATATTGGTTAGGCTACGGCCTTGGAAGCGTCTGGGGCATATTCCCCATTTGCTTTTTGCACAGCTATTGAATCTTCTTCGATGGTTTTGCTGGCACGCCAAAAGTGAAATGCCCCCCACAAAAGCACTGTCATGCCAATGATCATCGCCATTCTCAAGCCTTCACCCTCTCCCATCGTCGCGGAGAAATAGTCACTCATAGCCCCCACCATAAGCGGGCCGAGGCCAAGCCCAATAAGGTTGATCACCAACAAAGCAACGGCTGTTGCCATCGCGCGCATCCGCTTTTCAGCCAGGTTCTGCACCAACGCAAAAGTTGGAGAAATGCAAAGACTGGTGAGAAAGAACATGGGAACCTGCAGCAAAATAGCAGCCCACAT
>JBNKGK010000276.1:0-4759 GCA_050289785.1 Kordiimonas sp. | reverse complement strand
CCTCAATGGTATTGTCATGCTGTTTTCTAATCTGCCTAAACGCAAACCAAATCGAAAAAGGCACAACAATGATTGTTGCGATAGGGCCGGAAAAATCTTTGGCAAACTCGTACCAACTCATATCGGGGGCAATGCCCATGTCTAAAAACTTTCAAAAAACTACCTATGGCAAACACTACCAGAACAGGTAATCTACCTCAATATGGCGGATTTATTACTGAGTGAAACGAAATGATGTCCAATGTGAACAGTTGAAACCGGCTTTGTAAGGCTTCAGCAAAACACTCGTGCCACAAAGATGAGCGCTTGCCCTATGTCCACTGACGACTAAACCAAAAAAATTGGGGCCAACCCCCGGCATAGACATTTGCTATTTCATCCCTTCTGGGACAAGCCAATTCTCGTCCGCCGGAAATTACATACGCAGCTTAAGCCGCATACTGATCACCTCCTAACGAGTTTGGTTGAGGACCATTTGATATAAGTGTTGATTTAACAAATTAAAGGATCAAAAGTATGAGCACATCTAAATATAAGCGCTTTATGGCAAAGTTAGGACACTCTAAATTTATACTGCACTCAACACGGTGAGTGCTATCATTGGAGTTTCCACCCAACTGAGCGATGGGAAGTTGAGGATTTAGGACGAAACACAAATGAAACTGTATCGATTTAGAGGGGATACTGGTGGCAAGTCGTTTATGGCAATGACAAGAGATAAGGCAGGAAAAGCGCTAAAACGCCAAATCTCAGTCACGATAGATAATGATATTGGTCAGCCAGAGAAGTTCAATCTAGAAGGCGTAAAATGGATGTATATTGGTCCCTTCTCCTCGGTTTTGACACCAAAAATCCAACAACAACTTCAAAGAGATGGGATTTTTATTGGTGTACTACAGATATCCGGACCTGTCTATGTATTTGATGTTAATTTCGATTGGGCAAACACGCGCATATATATTTTTGATGAAGATTTAGGTCGGTTTAAGCAATCATTTAAAAACTTTGAGCTTACTCCTCAAGGTCAACATCAAGGGTACTACGAGCTAGAATATGCAGGGAAGATAGAGAACAAGTATAACTATCAACTTGAAGCCATGGGAATAGATGTTAACGAATTAACCACCCATGGGTTTTCCATTCAAGTCACCTCTGAAACAAACAAAAATGAAAACTTAAGACGTTTCATCGAACGAAATGTCCGAAAAAAACTGCCTGCCCTTGCAGCAGAGAAGGGGATAATAATAGAAGGGTTTCATATTGACACCATTACACCTAAAAAAGAGGAAAAACAGATAAGCCTCAATCCCCCGAGAAATTAGGAACACCTTCTCAGTTGCCCAAAGGCCCGCAACAAAAGACAAGTTCTTACTCTACCGCCCCCAAAAGAGGAAGTCACAATAACAATCATACAACACCAATCAAAATCGCTTGGGCCGTTGCAATCCTCGTTATTGCATTTACTATTGCTTATGGAATTTTTAAAGGTCGTCCGTTAACGGTCACTGATGGAGATCGTAGGCTTGACTTAGGTGTTGCTACAACATCTCCTGACGGCAAATCATCTAATGCTTTAAAACACTTTGACCCTATAGAATTTATATCTACATACAGCAGTGCACAGGTTAGTTGCTGTTCTGAACAGATACGCACGCAGGTGCTCAATCGGTGCTTTACCTGCTTGCCGCATAACCCGCACATAGGTTTCCTGAGAGAGCTCTTCCGCTGTCTGCTCGCATTTAACTGACGTAAAGATAAACATCTTCAGTGCCGTGCCATAGCGGCGAAATAGATCGCTTATTTCGGGAGAATGGAAGGTTTTGTTGTGTGGCACAGGTTCAGCTTTCTTGCCGCGCAGGCCAAGCCTTCGCCCAATCAACCGCAAATTGCCATATTTGTCGCGCATCTCATTTGCCCACAATTCCCCCATTATAACCTCAGACGAACCAGTTGCCAAAAGCTGAACCAAAAATATTCTATTTTGGTAAAAAAACCGAAACAGGACCAAAAACCTGCGTTTGAACTGATCAAAAAAATTAAAATATTTTTGTCACCCTGTTATGATGTCATTGCTCTTATGATTATGGAGCCATGCATTATTGAACATATAACGGTGAATAACCGGACAATGAAAGCAGACCGCAGTGAGCTGATCCGTCAGTGGTATGAGCGCTATGGGCATGACCTGTATCGCAGCATGTGCGCGGCCACCAACAATGCTGAAGATGCCGGTGAAATCTCACAGGAGGCCTTCCTCAAGGTTGCGATAAAGCTTATGCAGGAAGAAGGCAGCACAGAAATTAAAAACCCAAAGGCCTTTCTGTACCGCGTTGCCTATAATGAACTATACCGCCGCTATAACAGGAAAAAGCATGAAGCTCATTTGAAATCCATTCTGGTACGTACATCCTTTGAACTGACAGATGACATCACCCCAGAGCAGGAAGTAGCAAGCAGAGAAGAACTGTCTCTCATTCGTCGGGCAATTAGCACCCTTCCAAAAAAACAGAAACAGGTTTTTCTGATGAGCCGGGAGGAAAACCTGCCTCACAAAGAAATAGGGAAACGTCTTGGTATACGCACGGTTACGGTCAAAAGGCATATTATCCGAGCTTTGGCCGCCATTCGGGGAGCACAGAAGGATAACCCTCATGACTGATAGAACCCCAGATAAAATTACTGACGCCATTATCGGACAAGCAGAACAGTGGCACACACTTTTCGCAGAAGGTGAATTCAGCTTCCAACAGCGTGAAGCATTCACCTTGTGGTATGATGAAAGCCCCGCGCACCAAAAGGCCTACGCTCAAGTTGCTTTTGCGCAGGAGCAAGGATTTGATTTTACCAACATCACCAAACCTGAGCAAAAAACGGCTGATATTGTTCATCTTACATCAACGGGAAAAGATGAGAAACCGCAGCGTTCGAAAGCTTACAGGCCCTGGACCTATGGCGCCTTAGCGGCGGCAGCCGTTCTTGTAGCCACCATCATATCCCCCATACTCCGCCCGGCATCCTACATGACGACAACAGGCGCAACACAGCTCATTGCCTTATCTGACAGCACAGAGGTGCTTTTGGGGGCAAAATCAAGCCTCAGGGTTCATGCCCCCCTCTTTGGTGACAAAACTGTCTACCTGGACGAAGGAGAGGCCCTGTTTACTATCAGCAAAAATTCACATAACCCCTTCAAGGTTATAGCGGCAGGCACCGAAGTGCAGGTACTGGGCACTCGCTTCAATATCAACAAGGCCAATGACGCCTTGCGAATATCCCTGTTGGAAGGCAAGGTGAAAGTGGTGCAGTCAGGCCATTCGGTCGAGCTGGCCCCTGCAGAGACTGTCAGCATTCAGGGCGGTATTATGCAGGCCGTTGAGAAACGCGATGTTAAAAACATGGCCGCCTGGACAGATGGCCAGCTCACCTATAAACAAACTCCGCTTCATCAGGTGCTATCTGACCTGCAGCGTTATACTGACAAACACCTGGCACTACAGGGCGCAGATATTGCTCACTTGCCCGTGACGGCTACCTTCAGCACAGAACAGGTGGAAACTGTGATAGAAAACCTACCGTTCATTCTGCCTGTAAAGGTTTCAAAACCCGAGCCAGATACGTATATTTTGGAAAAAGGTTAGAAAAAATGTCACCCATTTCGAAGGCCAGTGATCTTTGGTTCATTGACCACCATGAAAGGGAGGAATTCATGAACCATAAATCTCATTATACATATCAGTCTTTAAAACAGGCCAGCATGGCATCTGCCATGGCGCTGCTGATTGGTGTTTCGACAGTGGCCAAGGCCGAACAGCCAGTCTATCTCGATATCCCTGCCCAGTCGCTGTCTGATGCGCTGGTTGATTTTTCCAAAAAAACAAAAATGGCTGTTCTCACCACCGGTGTTGCCAATGTGTTGGAAAGCAAAAAAAGTGGGGCCTTGGATGGCAGTTATGAGCCTATCAGGGCCCTTGAACTGATGCTGCAGAACAGTGGCTTGGGCTACGACCTGAAAGGCAATGACACCATTATCATCCGCGCTGCAGACACCAGCAACATGGCCCCTGAAGCCGCAAGCGATAATAGCGATACAGACACCGGTGAGAATTCCTTTGTGCTGGAAGAAATTATCGTCACCGCCACAAAACGAGCGGAAAGCCTGCAGGATGTGCCGATCGCCATTTCAGCCCTTACCCCGCAAACAATTGAAAAGCAGGGTATCGAAAATTTTGCTGATTTCGCTAGGCAGGTTCCCGGTATCATCAAAAATGAGGACTCCAAGAATTTTGGTATCTTTACTATCCGCGGTATTGCGACTGCGAATTTCGCGTCTGATCAGCAGTCAACGGTTGCCACCTATGTGGATGATATGCCTGTTTCCAGTGGTGCGCGTCTATCCGCAGATATGCGCCTTTATGATATGGAAAGGGTAGAGATATTGAGAGGACCTCAGGGTACATTGTTTGGTTCAGGCACCCTTTCCGGTGCTGTACGTGTTATTACCAAAAAGGCGGATACCAGCGGTTTTGATGCGTCCGCTAGTGTGGATTTCGGCCTGACAAAAAGTGATTCAGTGCGCCAGCGCTATAATACCATGATAAACATTCCGCTGATACAGGATGAGCTGGCCGTGCGTGCCGTGGCCTATTACCGCAATGAAGATGGCTTTGTAGATAATATTGGCACAGGGGTGGAAAATTCCAACTCCACTGAAGATTGGGGTGGCAAGGTGGCCCTGCGGTGGGAGCCGACTGACCGTTTG
>JBNKGK010000275.1:0-4820 GCA_050289785.1 Kordiimonas sp. | reverse complement strand
ATCTCTTTTTATATACTATATCATAGTATGTAGAGCAGTAAAATATCATAACTCAAAGGCGATTATGCATACTTCATGTTCTTAGCGCTCAATTCAAACATTTTATGCCTTGATTGCAGAAGGGTATAGAAATGCAGTGCCGAATGAAAATGCAGGCTTGATTAGTCAGGTTGACCCGAATGATGTGGTTATTCCAGACACGGCACTCCCAGACTCCGTTTGGAACTATGAACTTGGAATGAAGGCTACCTGGTTGGATGGCCGATTGAAAACCAATATTGCCGCCTATTACATACCCTGGCAGGATATCCAGTTGCAGGCTCAGAGGGTCTCAGATGGTAGCACATTCCAGACTAATGCAGGTAAAGCCGTCTCAAAGGGTGTTGAACTGGAAATGCAAGCCTGGCCAACGGATGCCTTGGAGCTGGGTATGAACCTGACATTCCAAAATGCCAAGATTACTGACCTCACAACAGAAGAGGAAGCTATTACAGGGGCGTTAGAGGGGCAGAAGCTTGTATCCCCAGATTTTCAAATTTCCGGTTATGTTCAGTATAGGTGGATGCTTGAAAATGGCCATGAAATGTATGCAAGGCTGGATGCTCAGCATGTGGGTTCATACCCAAGTGGCTTCCCTTATGTTGCAGGTTCCCCCGGCGTGACGGCAACGAATGTAAAAGACACAGAGGCCTATGAGAATGTTAATGCAAGTATAGGATGGGAGACAGATAGCTTACGTGTCATTTTCTACGGTGAGAATATTCTTAATAATGACAACTATGTCTATATCAGTCCTAGTACCACAACCTTAGACAACTATACCACTCTAAGGCCTCGCACAGTTGGCATTCGAGCCAGTTGGAAGTATTGAATATCTGAAATTTTAAGGCAGGGCTTTGGCCCTGCCTTTCTCTCATTAAGGTAGGAAAACCGGCCTTAAGGCCTTGTATGGTGTGGTGTTGACCTTTGTTTGGCAATGTGTATTGAATGAATGTTCATAAGAAAATATAGCGGCAGTTGGGGGCATGCTTTGCCCCACGCCATACGAGCGAATGGAGCAAATAATGAAACTCTCTAAACCCTTACTGGCGGGCAGTGTTGCCTGTTTTTCATTGGTTCTAACAAGTGGTAAGGTTGCGGCAGAGGATGCAGCCAATTGCAGCAAGCTGGCAGCACTCAGCCTTCCTAATGCTGAAATTAATGTGGCAGAGGCTGTGCCTGCGGGGCAGTTTACCGCGCCAGATGGCAAGGATTATGCTGTGCCTGCCATGTGCCGTGTACACGGTACAGCAAGGCCTGCAGCGGATTCAGAGATTAACTTTGAGGTCTGGCTGCCCACCAAAAACTGGAATGGGCGATCCCATCAGTGGGCGCAGGGCGGCCTTGCCGGGTGGATCAATTATGAAATGCTGGCCGCTGGTGCCATGAAAGGCTATGCCATGGCCACCACAGATGATGGCCATAAAGGCGATGGCAGTGTGGGCACGGAATGGGCACTTGGTCACCCGGATAAAATTATTGATTTTGGCTATCGTTCTCTGCGTGAAACAGCACTAAAAAGCCAGGCTATTGTAACAGCCTATTATGGCAAACCGGCGAACTATGATTATTTGAGCGGTTGTTCCCGCGGTGGCACACAAACCATGCAGGGGGCACAGCGTTTCCCTGACTATTGGGATGGTATCCTGGCTGGTGCGCCCGTGATTTCATGGACAGGGATGCATTTTGGCAATCTTTCTAACATGCAGCCCCAATTGAATGGTGCACCGGGCTATATTTCCCCTGCCAAGCGGCCAGCTATTCAAAAAGCAGCCCAGGCAGCCTGCACACCTGAGGCTCATTTGGTGGATGGCATCGCCGCAGACCCACGCTTCTGCCGCTATGACCCTGAGGTGTTGTTGTGTGACGGTGAAGAAACAGATGAGTGCCTCACAGCCCCACAAGTGGCCACGCTCAAGCGCATCTATAAGGGTGCCAAAAGTGAGCTGACCGGCAAAAGCCTTTACCCTGGTTTTGAGCCCTCTATGGAGGCCGAAGGTGGAGAATATGGTGGCTGGGCCTGGATGATTGGGGATGACCCGAAGAAAGCCATTGAATATGGTGCCACCAGCAATTTCCTGCAGACTATGGTGTTTGATGATATGGATCTGGATTTTTCCAGCGTGAACCTCGGTGCGGATGCTTATTATATTGATGCAAAACCAACGGGTGGACAGCCTCTTGGTAGTGTTCTGAATCCATCGAATACTGATCTTAGCGGATTGCAAAACGCAGATACCAAACTTCTCATGTATATTGGTTGGGGGGATGAAGCGATCACACCAGAAAGCAATATTGCTTATTATGAAAATGTAGTGAAAAATGTGGGAAGCCTAGAGAAAACCCAGGAATTTTATCGTTTCTTCCTCGCGCCTGGCATGCTGCACTGTTGGGCCGGGCCGGGGCCTTATGACCTAGGCCAATATCCGAATGGCGATACGACAGACCCCGCCTTCAGCGCTATGGCAGCCCTTGAAGCCTGGGTAGAGAACGGTGAGGCCCCCACTCAGATTATTGCCAAAAAATATGTGGATGATGAGGAAACCAAGGGTGTGGCAATGACCCGGCCCGTTTGTGCTTACCCTGAAATGTCTGTCTATAAAGGCAAGGGCAGCACCAAAGAGGCTGAGAATTTTACCTGCGTAAAAGGGGCTATGGCGGCTGATGTGCCTCCGCAATAACCTGCTTTAGCTATTGAAAAAGAGGTATAGGTGGGCGAGGGTATTATCTCTCGCCCATTTTTTATTGGAGGCCTCTCATGCTTAGGCAGCTTTTGCTTGCAACCCTTTTAAGCACATCCAGCTTGGTTCTGGCTGATCTGAAAACGGATATTGCGGATGATTTGGGTTATGTTGAGAAGCTGTACAGAGAGCTTCATGTAAATCCCGAGCTTTCCTTTAAAGAGCAGAAAACCAGTAAAAAGTTGGCGGGGGAGCTTCGCTCGCTCGGCTTTGAGGTGGCAGAAGGTGTGGGGGCTGAATGGGTCAGAAACAAAGCGAAAGCACAGGCTGGCGCGCTGAACGCAGGTGTTGATGGCTATGGGGTTGTTGGTTTTTTTAAAAACGGTAAAGGGTCCACCATTCTTCTGAGAACAGATATGGACGCCTTGCCACTTCAGGAAAAAACAGGGCTTTCTTACGCAAGCGACGTGCAAAGCCAGGATTTTTACGGCAAGGATGCGCCGGTGATGCACGCATGCGGCCATGATGTGCATATGTCCGTTTGGGTGGGTACGGCTCGCAGGTTGATTGCTATGAAAGATAAATGGCAAGGTACCCTTGTCATGATTGCACAGCCGGCAGAGGAAATTGGCAATGGTTCTCGCGCCATGCTGAATGGTGGGCTTTTCGAGCGTTTCCCCAAGCCAGATTATAACTTGGCCCTGCATGTAACGGGGGCGGCGCCTGCCGGGCATATTTCGTACACACCGGAATATGCCATGGCGAATGTGGATTCTGTTGATATTCGCATTAAGGGTGTGGGCGGGCACGGTGCCAAGCCCCATTTGGCAAAAGACCCGATTGTGATAGGCTCCAGTATCGTGATGGCGCTGCAAACCTTGGTGGCCCGTGAACTGAACCCGCTTGATCCCGGTGTGGTCACGGTTGGCTCCTTCAACGCGGGTTTCAAGCATAATATCATTCCCGATGAGGCGCATTTGCAGCTTACCGTTCGCTCCTACACTGATGACGTGCGGGGAAAACTACTCAGTGGTATCAGGCGCATTGCGCGGGCGCAGGCTTTATCGGCGGGTATGCCGGAAGATCGATTGCCTGTCGTGACCATGGATAAGGATTACACCCCGGCCGTTTATAATGACCCGCAGTTAGTGGAGCGTATCATAACTGTTTTCAAAAAACAGTTTGGAGAGCGACAGCTGCATCAAAGGGCGCCAGCCATGAGCGGGGAAGATTTTGCTAATTATGGTCGTACGGATGATAAAATTCCGGGCCTTCTGTTCTTTTTGGGGGCGGCTGACCCTCAGGCCTTTATGGCTTACAAAAAAGGGGAGGGGAATAAGCCAGATGATATACATTCGCCCTTCTTTGCACCGGGTTCCAGCCTCACCCTGCAAACAGGGATTGAGGCGATGACTTCCGCTGCATTAGAGCTGTTCACAGATTAGAGACGTCATTCTTCCTGCTGGCGTTTCGCGGTGGCCACAAGGGCAATATGTTTCTGGAAAAACTCATGTTGAATGCTTTCACAGTATAGTTTTTCGCTCTTGCCGCTATCCTTCACCTTTCGGCGCATCTCAGCCAGTGTGTAACCATATTCAAAGCCCATCACATCATTGGAAAAATCGCTGATGATACGGATTTGCTCGTCTTTTGATTTGGCTTCTATCTTTTGCCATTCTGCCTCTTCATAGTGGGCCGGAATAATCTGGTTCAGATATTCGGTGGCAAGCTGTGTGATCGGCTCAACATTCACAACCAGTACATGGCGTTTGCAGATGCTCAGATAAGCGCGCATTTCTGCGGCTTCTCGCACATAGCCATAAAATTGTTGCTTTGTGTCGCGAAATTTGGGCCATAGCTCAAGGGAATAGGTGCGTAGCTTTGCAATCTCATCTTCCGCTGCTTTATCTTGTGCTGAGGCATTGATGCCCAGTGAAAGGCACAGAAGGGCGATGGAGATTAGGCGGTGCATCATGTTTATGCTCGGTGTTTGTTGCAAATAATTTCCGAGAATGTTTGTATGCCATACACACTTATATGTGCAAGGTTTTGAGCTGATGATTTTATTCCTTTCTGCATGGATGCTGGCACTGGCCACCG
>JBNKGK010000274.1:0-4821 GCA_050289785.1 Kordiimonas sp. | reverse complement strand
GAAATGGTTAGAGCCTTCATCACCATATTGGTCACTGGAGGTAATGTTACACTCTTCTTCAGCCAGCAATGTGGAAACTTTTGACACAATACCCGGCTTGTCAGGGCAGGAGAGAGTAAGAACAAATTTTGTCATCAGGCCTTTTCCAATAACCAATCTAAGGAGTGTTGAACCAAAACAGGGTCACAGGAACATTGCAACACTAATCTCATCTATGTAGAGATAGACAGGAGTTGTTTGGGGATTATTCCCTTTTGTTCATGCTGTGAGAAACTGTACCGATCAATAATGGCCAAATGTAAGCGTATCATTGTTTTTACTGATCTGGATGGATCCCTTCTTGACCACCATAGTTATGATTATAGCCCCGCGGGTAAGGCCCTCGACAGACTTGCGGCCCTGAATATCCCTGTAGTCCCGGTCACTAGCAAAACCATGCCAGAGATAGAGGCCCTGAACCTGCCGCTTGGTGATGTTCCCCGCATTAGCGAAAATGGTGTGGGGCTTTATTTGCCGGCTGGGCTCCTGCCTTCCCCTGATGATCTGGGGGGAACGCGGTCAATGGGGGCCTCTTATCCGCAGTTGCTTGAGTTTCTTGCTGAGATGCCTGCCACACTGCGACAACATATTGTTGGCTTCAGTGATATGAGTGTTCAACAAGTGGTTGAGGCCACAGGGCTGCCAGAAAAGGGTGCAAAGCTTGCAAAAAAACGAACGGGTAGTGAGCCTTTTCTTTGGTCAGGTAACAGGGAAGCCATGGCGGATTTAAAGACGCGTGCCAAGCAGGCTGGACTCACTATAACGCAGGGTGGCCGTTTTTATCATCTCATGAGCGAAGGTGGCAAGGATAAAGCCATTGAGTGGCTTCTTGAACGGTTCCAGCAAAAATATTCTGATGATGAACTGATCAGCATAGCCTTGGGAGATGGCCCGAATGATGCCAAAATGCTGGCTTGCGTGACGTTCGGGGTGAAAATACCTAATAATCACGGACATTCTTTTGACATCGCAGCACCTCGCGGTGATATTATAGAGGCGCCTAAAGCTGGGCCTGAGGGTTGGGCCGCGGCGATAGGAAATTTATTGGATGATATTGTGCCTTCCGGGTGATCCTGAAGGCGAAAATTAAGAGATGTAAGACATATTTATGGCTGATTTTCACCAGAACGGCGTAGTTGCCACCCTTCATAACCTGACAGATCGCCCCGTTGAAGAACTGGAAGCAAATCTGGTGAAATATGCAGAAGTGCACCCAATGACACTGGTGTTGCCTTCTCTGTTTTCTGAGCTTGAAGGGCCTGCCCTGAAGAATATTGTTAATGAACTGAAAGATGTTCCTTACCTCGATAAAATTGTCATTGGTCTGGACCGGGCTGATGAAGAGCAGTTCAATTATGCCAAGGAGTTTTTCTCCGTTCTGCCGCAAGACCATGTGATCTTATGGAATGATGGCCCGCGTTTGCGTGGCATTGATGCCCAGCTTGAAGATCAGGGTTTGGCGCCAAAAGAAGCCGGTAAGGGGCGCAATGTCTGGTATTGCTTTGGCTATGCACTGGCTATGGCTGGAGCGAGTGGCGTTGTTGGGCTTCATGATTGTGACATTCTGACCTATAGCAGAGATATGCTGGCTCGCCTTTTCTATCCCGTGGCTAACCCGAATTTCAGCTATATTTTCTCAAAGGGTTATTATGCCCGGGTGGCAGATGGTAAAATGAATGGCCGGGTGATGCGCCTTTTGGTGACACCGCTTATTCATGCGCTTCGTCAGGTTTATGGCTATGATCCGTATTTGAACTACCTCAACAGTTTCCGGTATCCACTAGCGGGTGAATTTGCCATGAGCCTTGAAGTGCTGCCTGACCTGCGCATTCCTAACGATTGGGGGCTGGAAATTGGCATCCTGTCGGAAATCAGGCGGAACTATTCAACCAATGTTATATGTCAGGTAGAGTTGGCCGATCATTATGATCATAAGCATCAGGATGTTTCTGATGACGACCGGAGCAAAGGGCTCTCGAAAATGAGCATTGATATTGCCCTCTCTATCTTCCGGAAGCTGGCAATCAGCGGGAAACTAATCTCGGAAGATCAGATCCGGGCTGTGAAAGCCACTTATCTGCGCACGGCGCTGGATATGGTGGAAATGTATAAGCATGATGCCGTGATCAACGGCTTGAATTATAATGTGCACCGTGAAGAACGCACGGTTGAGCTGTTTGCTTCCAATGTGGTGAAAGCGGGCCGCACCTTTATTGATAACCCTGATGATGCTCCCTTCGTGCCGCGTTGGAGCAGGGTGAGATATGCCATCCCAACAATTATGGATCAGATTAAGGACGCGGTTGAACTGGATAATAAAGGTTAGAGATATCCTAGCTATTGCTGATCCAAACAGTTTGGTAAGGCTTGAAGATAAGTTCCTGATCCCGGTTGTCATAGGTTTCTCCGGTTAACAGGTCTGTCCATGTCGGGCCTAAATAGAGGTTCAGGTTATGGAGTGAAAGTTCCTTCACCTCTTTTGTCAGGTTGGTGATGCAGAAGGTAACCTGTTTGCGGTCCAGGCTTTGGCGCCAGAAGCCGAAAAAGCCAGCGGGGAGTTGCAGGGTGAACTGTGTGGCGTTGGGGTGGAAGGATCGGCGGCTTATCCGGATGGATAACATGCGCTTCAGCTCTTTCAAAATATGGCTCTGGTCGCTATCAGAGTCAGCCAGCTTGGCTTCCAGTTCAGCAAAGCTCCATTGATGCCTGTTAATACAGCGCTTATGGCCGCTTTTACGGAATTTTTCATGGTCGTTCGGCGTCGCCAGCAGGGAATGAATATAGAAGGCTGGTACACCTTCAACTGCCATCATCACGGCCTGAGAAGCGAGGAAGCGCTCTCTCCGCAGATCATCTTCTCCGTCAACAGTGCCTTTAAGGGCATCAAAGAGCGAGATATTCATCTCGTAGGGGCTTTCCACACCTTTACCGACAGAGCGCGTGCTGATCTCGCCGCCAAAGGCCCGTACGGTGCGGATCATCTGCTGCAGTTCTTCGTCTGCTAAAATACCTGCTGCAGGGCGCAGGCCAATGCCATCATGGCCAGCTACAAAGTTCAGGTAGGTACAGCCGTCCTGTGTGGGGGGTAATTCCATCATCCAGCGCTTCAGGTAGGTTTCATTGCCTGTGAGCAGGGCCTGAATCAGCAACGGTGGCAGGCTAAAGTTGTAGATGAGGTGCGCCTCATTCTGGTTGCCGAAATAGGTGAGATTTTCATGGTTTGGCACGTTTGTTTCAGTAATCAGCAGTACATCATCTGAGTAAAAATCCACCAGAGTGCGCATCAGGCGGATAATCTCATGCGTTTGGGGCAGATGAATACAGGAGGTGCCAATCTCTTTCCACAGGAAGGCAACAGCATCCAGCCGAAAAACCCGCACGCCACTATCCAGATACAGCCGCATGATCTTGATAAATTCCAGCAGCACCTTCGGGTTGGCAAAATTCAGGTCAACCTGATCCGCCCCAAAGGTACACCATAGATGTTTCACACCTTCATGAGTGTCATATTGGGTGAGAAGCGGGCTAGGGCGGGGACGAACCACCTCAGAAATGTCATCATCCGGTTCTGCGGTGGAAAAGAAATTCTGATACTCTTCATCGCCCTGCAAATAGCCTTGGAACCAATGCCCTCGTGCCGATGCGTGGTTAATCACAATATCAGCCATTAGTTGAAAATCATTGCTTATTGCATTGATATCACTCCAGTTTCCCATGTCAGGTCGAACGGTTTCATAGTCCATGACCGAAAAGCCATCATCAGAGCTGTAGGGAAAAAATGGCAGGATATGCACGCATTTGATAACGTCCTGCAGATTATTCTTCAGGAAATTATGCAGCGTGGTCAGCGGTTTTTCACCCTCTTTCAGAAGGGTGTCACCATAGGTGATCATCACCGTTGTTTCTTCTGACCATATAGCCCTGCCGGGCATGTGGGATTGTTCCAGCTTGCCGGTGCCATCAGGCCAGAAAGCATCTATAATCTCGCCAGCAAGATCTTCGCCGCTTTCCTGCGGGTAAATCAGGCTCAGGTGACTGACAAGCCGCTGGAGCAGATCAGAACCAACATCAGGCATGGCTTTTCTCCAGTGGGGAAGGCTGGAACTCAGGGGGAAGCCCATCTGGCATAATCAGGAAAACCCTGTAATCATTCACATTGGTGTGGGTTGGCCCGGTTTCCATAAGCTGGTCCAAAGGCTTGAAGAAATTGTAGGAATTGTTGTTGTTCAAATAGGTTTGTGCTTCCAGCCCTTTGGCTGAAGCCTCTGCCAAGGTGCCAGGGGTGATAAAGGCACCGGCATTTTCCACATTGCCATCAATGCCATCGGTATCGCAGGCGAGGCCGTAAACGCCTGCTTTTCCCTCAAGGGCTATGGCCGCCTGCAGCATAAACTGACAGTTTGGACCACCGTCCCCGCTCCCCCTCACCGTGACAGTTGTTTCACCGCCGGAGAGAAGCGCGCAGGGCAGGGGAATGTCTTTCTCACCCGCCAGAATTGAACGGATAACTTCTACATGGATGAGCGCGCACTGATTGGTGTCACCATCCATATCAGGATCAAGAAGATAGGGGGTAAAGCCCCTTTCCTGCCAATAGTCTGCCGCGACCTGCAGAGCGGAGCGGGAGCCAGCAATGATGTGATATTCATTCCCCGCAAAAATAGAATCATCCGGCTCGGGTGTTTCATTTGCCGGGTTGTTCAGGGCTGCTGTTATGGAAGGTGGGCATTCAATGCCATATCGCGCAATCACCTCCCGCGCATCTGCCAAGGTTGTAGCGTC